>NZ_WJIE01000023.1 GCF_009649845.1 Polyangium spumosum | reverse complement strand
GCTGCCGGTCCACGTCCCTGCGCCGCCGGTCCGCGCTACCCAAGGTGGTGGGTCGATGCCTCGAGGAGCGAGGAAGTGTCACCCAGGCTGCCGGTCTGAAGTGTCACCCAAGATTCCGGTTGCACACTTGTCCGCACCACTCGCCGCCACCAAAAACCCCACCCCCACCCCAACCCCCACCAGCGCAAGCCCCCCGCCCACCGCAACCACCGCCCCACTCTTCCCTCCGCCCTCCACCTTCTGCGCCGGCACCGCCCGCTCCACCCTCACCACCTCCAACCCCGGCACCTCCACCCTCACCGTCGCCCCCTCCCCTTCCACCACCATCTTCCCTGCCCACCCCTTCCTCCCTGGCGCCCCCGCCTCGATCACCTGCGGCCCTGGATCCACCGGCACCGCCTTCCCCCACGCCTCTGCCTCCACCACCTCCCCGTTCCGCTTCACCACGAGCCCCCCCACCCGCGCGCCTGCCCCCACCTCGATCACCAGCTTCGACAACCTCGGCTCGAGCTCTCCCGCCCTCCTCGCCGCTTCCTCCCTCCGCGCATCGTCCCCCACTGCCCCCGCGGCCGCCTCCGCCTCCCGGAACGTCGCCCATCCGCTCGCCGTCTGCCCTGCCTTCTCGTAACAATCTCCCAGCGCCAGCAACCTCCCCGGCCTCGGGTCGAGCGCCTGGCTCGCTGCGAACTTCGGGCACGCCTCCCCGTGACGACCCTCCTTCGCCAGCGCCCGCGCCTCCCTGAACAGCACGTCCGCCGCCGCTCGGTCCTCCGCCGGCCCCGCATACGCGCGCCCGCTGCACAACCCCACAACGAACGCAACCCCGATCCACCGCAACATCGAGCCCATCACCACTCACGTTACCAACGCCCGCTCCACTCGTCAGCAAAACACGTGCGTACCCCGCGTACGCTTGACAGCAAAACCCGCACCACAATACCCTCCCCCGCTCACCGCTCCCACCCACGGAGGCCCCCCCACCACCATGGCGAACCATACCTACCAGACGTACACCGACGAGGTGCAGCTCGAGGCCTTTCGCGCGGACTTCATCCACCGCGACGCCATCTGCGGCGCGCTCGAAAAGCGTTATCCAGGCCTCGCAGCCATCGGCGCGGACGCCAATGCCGTCGTCGCGCAGATCGATTCTCGCCGGAACGAACTGCAAAAAGCCGAGGACCAGCAGATTCGCGCCCGCGCCATCGAGGACGCCGAGAAGCTCGACGTGCTCGACGTGTATACCGAGCTCCGCCGCACCATGGCCGTGAAAAACCCCAAGGAGGTCCTCACCCTCCTGCCCGACGCGCCCTCCGCCCTCCGCCGCACCACCGCCGCGGCCTTCACCGAACGGGCCGGCGCCGCCATCTCCAACCTCAAGTCGCTCCCCGAAGAGCACCCCTTGCGCCTCGCTTTCCTCAAAAAGCTCGAGATCGAGCTCGGCGAGTTCCACGACGCCGACAAAAAGGAAGACCTGGCCCGCCTCGCGCTCCAGAGCGGGAAGGTGGCGCTGACGCTCTACAAGTCCGAGCTCTCGCAGTCGCGCGAAGCCCAGCTCG
Source organism: Polyangium spumosum (assembly GCF_009649845.1). Classification (NCBI taxonomy): domain Bacteria; kingdom Pseudomonadati; phylum Myxococcota; order Polyangiales; family Polyangiaceae; genus Polyangium; species Polyangium spumosum. Next base: position 103,934 of record NZ_WJIE01000023.1, on the reverse strand, counting down.
GCGCCATCCAGTCCCTCCTCAAGGACCGCGAAAAAACAGCCCTCTTCACGCTCCCCTGGCGCAAGGCGCGCAAATCGAGCCCCGCGGCAGCGCCGGCCGAGGCCGAAACCACGCCCTGAAGCCCGCCCGCGGCGCGGAGAACGCCGCGAGCGTCGGAAGACACCGCCGCGATGACGCGAAGGCGTCCACGAGCGGCAGAACACGTCGCCGTGATGGCGCAGAAGCCGTCACAGCCGCTTGCGACACGCTCCGCGCCATCCCACCACCTCACGCAAGCGGCCTGTGACACGCGCCGCGACGGCCCAGCGCAGGTCGCCGTCGCCCGCCGACGCTCCCGCGCGAACGCGGCGTCGCTCGCAGGCGCCTGCGACGCCTCCCGCGCCATCCCGCGAGACGCCACAAGGGATGGAAACGCTCACGGCGCGTAGAGATCCTCGGTCCGCTTCGCCGGCTTCGCAGGCGCCTTCCCCGGCGCGGGCGGCTTCACCACAGGGACCACCTTCGCCGGAGCCACCTCAGGCACGGGCGACACCGTGGGCACGACCGGAAGCGCCGCCCCCACATCCGCCCCCGCCCCCGCATCCGCATCCGCCCCCGCATCCGCCCCCGCTCCCGCATCCGCGACCACGACCGCCGCCGCCTCCGTCTCCACCACCGCCGCCGATGCCGCGACCGGCTCCCTCTTCATCAGCACGAACACCACGAGCAGCCCCGCCACCACCGCCGCCGCGACCCCCGACGCGATGAGCACGCCCAGAGGCACCGGCGCCTTGCGCGCCGCGCTCGCCACCACCGGCGCCGACGGAGACGCCCCGACCGGCATCGAAGGCGCCGCCGTCGCCGCCGCCGCGACCATCCCCGCCGATGAGCTCCCCCTCGATCCACGCGCCCCCACCACCCGCGCGACACGCTCCACGTACGGCCGCGCCTCCGCCGGCGCGTACGGCGCGAGCGCCGCCGCGAGCTCCGCGACGTCACGAAACCGCCCCTCGCGATCCTTCACCAGGCAACGCCGGATCACCGCCTCGAACCCCGGCGGCGCGTCGGGCCGGTGGTGCCCGAGCGGCGTCGGCTCACGCGCCACGACGAGCGCGCTCACCGCGTGCACCGTCTCCGCGTGAAACGGCGTCCTGCCCGCGACGAGCTGATACAGGATCACCCCCAGCGCCCAGACATCACTCCGCGCGTCCACGCTCTTCGGCGCCGTCATCTGCTCCGGCGACATGTAGAGCGGCGAGCCGAGCATCTGCGACTCGTGTGTCAGCGCCACGTCCGCCGACGCGACCTTCGAGATCCCGAAATCCAGCACCTTCACGCACGGCGCGCCGCTCACGTCGTGCGTCAGGAACAGGTTCGCCGGCTTCAGATCCCGGTGCACGATCCCCGCCGCGTGCGCCTCGCCCACGGCCTCGCACGCCTGCAGCACGTACGCGACCGCCTCCTCGAACGGCAGGATCCGCCGCGCCTTCAGCACAGCCGCGAGGTCCTGCCCTTCCAGGTACTCCATCACGATGTACGGCGCGTCCTTCTCGTCCGCGCCCACGTCGAGCACCCGCGCCACGTGATGGCTCTTGAGCCGCACCGCCGCGCGCGCCTCGCGCAAGAACCGCTCGTGTTGCTCCGGGATCACCGCGCGGCCCGTGAGCAGCGCCTTCACCGCGACGAGCTGCCCGAGCTCCACGTGCCGCGCCGCCACGACCACGCCCATCGCCCCCGCGCCGAGCACCCGCTCCACGCGGTACTTCCGCGCGAGCACATCGCCTGGCCTCACCGGCACGTGGCTCATGGCGCCATCTCATCCGACTCGGGCGGCAAGTCAAGGACGTGCCCCCCCTCACCCCACCTCCGCGCGCGCTTCCTCATGGACATTGGCCCCGGGTTGTCGGAAAATTGCACACGTGAGCAACCCACAAAGACCCCCGGATCGTGGCCCTCGTCGGAGCGATCCGGGCGTCGACGATCCGCGCACCGGGCCTGAGAGTCAGCCGCCGACGTCCACCTCTTTCTCGGGCGTGATCGCGCGGGGGTTCGACGCGGTGCCCATCTCGGTGCGGGGCGAGAGGCTCCCGCCGGCGAGCGTGCCTTCGAGTCGCATGCCGCCTTCGTCCGGGCCCGCGCCGAGCAGCGGGCCTTCGAGCACACCGGCGTCGGGGCAGCCGCGGTCGGGGGTCAGGCACACGAAGGGCGGCATCTACCAGGCCGTCCGGTTGCTCGACCAGAAACACGGCTCGTTCTTCATCTCGCGCTTGATCCTCGTGACGGGCGTCAACCTCCGCAGCTTCGACTCGTCGAGCGTGGATGATCCCGTCATCGCCGAGAAGCTCATCAAGGCCCTGCGCCCGCTGCTCTCCCCCGCGGAGCTCGACGGCCTCATGCCGCTGCTCGTCGCCCCGAAGCTTTGAACGGAGCTCGTCATGTACGTCGTTTGCGTCAAGGTTTCCGTGCTCGCCGATCAGGTCGACGCCTTCGCCGAAGCCACGCTCGACAATGCCCGGGGCACGCGTACCGAACCGGGCAACGTCCGCTTCGACGTCCTGCGCGCCGCGGACGATCTCACCCGGTTTTTCCTGTACGAGGTGTACCACACCGAGGCCGATTTCAAGGCCCACCAGCAGACGCCGCATTACCTCCGCTGGAAGGAGCGCGTCGCGCCGATGATGGCCGTCCCTCGTGTCGGTGAGAAATACGCCTCCTTGTTCCCCGAGCCCTGGGCCTGACGCGCCGCCGCGTGTTCCCGTGAAGTTTTCGTTCCGCACGACGCCCGAGATCCACTTCGGCGCAGGCAGCCTCGCCGAGGCCCCCGCGGCCGTGGCGCGGCTCGGGCGGCGTTGCTTGCTCGTCTCCGGCAGGTTTTCGCTCGAACGCTCGGGGAAACTCGCCCAGATCGAGGACGGGCTCCGGGCGCAGGGCGTGGCGCTTTCGCGATATCGTGTCGATGGCGAGCCAGACCTCGTGGTCGCGGACGAGGGCGCGCGCGTGGCCCGCGAGGGCGGCTGCGACGTCGTGCTCGCGATCGGCGGCGGCAGCGTGATCGACGCGGCAAAGGCGGCGGCCGCGCTCGCCACGAACGAGGGAGCGGCGATCGATTACGTCGAGGCCGTCGGCGCCGGCAAATCGATCACGCGAGCGCCCTTGCCGCTCGTCGCCGTGCCCACGACGGCGGGCAGCGGCTCCGAGGTCACGAAAAACAGCGTATTGCGCGTCCCCGAGCTCCGCGTCAAGCGCAGCATCCGCAGCGACCTCATGGTCCCGCGCGTCGCGATCGTCGACCCCGCGCTCATCGCGACGGCGCCAAGAAGCGTCGCCGCCTCCTCCGGACTCGACGCGCTCACGCACCTCGTCGAGGCGTACCTTTCGAAGGGCGCGCAGCCGATGACCGACGTGCTCGTCGTCCCCGGCATCACGCTCGCTTATCGCGCGCTCGGCGCGCTCGCCGAGGATCGGGCGACGGACGAATCGCACGAGGCCATGGCGCTCGCGGCGCTCTGGGGCGGCATTGCGCTTGCCAATGCGGGGCTTGGCGCCGTGCATGGCCTCGTCGCGCCGCTCGGCGGCTTCTGCGGCGTCCCACACGGCGCCGGCTGTGGTTGCCTCTTGCCGGCCACCTTCGCCACGAACGTCGCCGCCCTGCGCGCCCGCGCGCCCGCGCACCCGGCCCTCGCCCGCGCCCACGAGGTCGCCGACCTGCTCCTGCCGCGAGACGCGCCCGATCGCAGCCCCGAGCGCGCGGCCGACGCGTTTCGTGCTTTACGGGACAAACTCGGCGTGCCGCCGCTCCGCGGCTACGGGGTCGGCGAGGCCGACCTCGCCTCCATCATCGCGGGCTCACGCGCGGGCAGCATGCGCTCGAATCCGATCGAATTGACGGACGACGAGCTCGAGGGGATCTTGCGGCGGACGCTCGACGGCTAGACGGCGGCCGGCACTCTTTGGTACGGTTCGGCCATGCGACATTCGATGGCTGCCCTGATCCTGCTCGCCGCCGTGGGTTGCGGCGGGAGCGCCCCCCAAGCCGAGGAGCCGAAGCCCGAGGCCGCGGCGTCCACCGACGCCGCCGAGAGCAAGACCGAGACCGCGGCGGCGCCCAAGGCCGAGGAGGACGTCAAGGGCCTCCCCGAGGCCTGCGCGGGTGACGCGGCCGCGTGTGTCATGCCGAAGGGCTTCGTCAAGCGCCTCTGCAACGGCGTGTATCCCGAGCTCGCGCTTTATTTCTTCCAGAAGGGCTCGCCGTGGCGCCGCGCCTACGTCGCCGTGAAGGAGATCGCGCCGTTCAACGGGCTCGGCGGCCCGAGCGCCGAGGAGAAGCTCACGTTCGACGAGGAGCTGCTCGTGCTCGGCCAGATGAAGGCAGATACGGGCGGCATGCAGGTGAGCGGCGCGACGGGCAGCGTCGACGTCCTGCGCTGGGACGGCACGTGCGCGACGTTGTCGACCGAGGAGGTCCGCTTCCAGGCCCCGCCGAAGCCGAAACACGCCATCATCCCGTGGCGCATCCTCGAGGACGCGACGCAGGAGGCGCTCAAGCAACACGAAAAACTCGCGGCGACCGCCATCGAGCGCAAGAAGGAGTGCAAGGGCGCGACGATGGGCGCGGTCTCCGCGAAATGCGAGAAGGCCGATAAAGCGCTGAACGACCTCGTCGTCGAGGCCGTCCGCACCGGCACGACCGTGCCCAAGCCGTCGAAGCTGCCCTGATCAGCGAAGCGTGGCCTTGCCCTGGCTCGCCAGGGCAAAGCCGATCAGCTTGTAAAGCAGGCGCGCCCCCACGTTCGCGTCCCACTCGTCGCCGTCCGGCCCCGGCGCGACCTCGTTGAGGTCGAAGCCGACAATCGTGCGGCCGGACCGCACGACCTCCCCGATCACGTACACCGCCTCGTGAAAATCGAGCCCGCCGGGCACGGGCGTGCCCGTGTGCGGGCAGAAGCGCGGATCGAGGCCGTCGATATCGAAGGAGACCCAGACCTCACGCGGCAAGGCGTCCACGATCCCGCGCGTGATCTCGGCAAAGGGCTCGCCCGTGAACTTGCGCCGCGCGAGGTCACGATCGAAGAACACCCGCGCCCGATCGCCCTGCGTCGCCACGTACTCCATTTCCTCCTCGCACACGTCGCGGATGCCGACCTGCACGAGCTTGCCGACGCCCGGCGCGCGCGTGAGCACGTTGTACATGATCGATGCGTGCGAAAAGGTAAACCCCTCGTAGGCGCGGCGCGTGTCCGAATGCGCGTCGAAATGCAGGACGCCGAGCCCCGGGCGCCGCCGGGCGAGCGCCTCGATCGCGCCGAGGGGCACGGCGTGGTCGCCGCCCACGATTCCGACGATCTTCCCCATCGCGGAGAGCCGCTCCGTCTCGGCCTCGACGCGCGCGTTGAGCATACCGCCGAGCTCGTTCACCCGCGAAAGCGCCGCGCGGAGCTCGTCCGTCTCGACGACGCCGGCCACCTCGATGATCTTCTGCGCGAGCGCCCGCCCCTCCTCGTTCCACCGGGCGATCTCTTCGGACACGTCCTGCATGAAAATGCCGGCCGCGTACGGTTTCTCCACGTCGAGGTCGTAGAGGTCGACCTGCCGGCTCGCCTCGAGGATCGCCGCGGGGCCGCCGGACGTACCACCGCCGTACGAGGTCGTCACTTCCCAGGGGACGGGCACGAGCACGACGGCGGCCTCTTCCTCGGTGAAGGGCAGGCCATACATGCCGGAGTCCGCAGCCGCGGGCGCGTTGGGGTCGAACGAGGCGGTCATGAGGGCAGCCTCTAGCACGAACGCGCGCGTCCGAGGAGTCGCTCTCGTCAGTCGAGCTCGACCGCGTCACCCTGGCGCACCCGGAGCCGCGCCGCGATCTCTTTGGATACCTCGACCGCCGGGAACGCAGGGGGTAACCAGCTCGCCGCGATCGAATGCATTCGACCGTCGAAGGTGCGGACGACGACCGCCTTCGCCTCGGCTCCGTGCGGGAAAAGCGCGACCGACTCGATGTCGTCGACCCGCAGCTCGACCATCCGGATCCCCGTCGGGCGGCCCGAAGGCATGAGGACGCGCCTGTCGCCGACGACGAGCTGAAACGGCTCGATCCGCGAGAAATTGTAGATGCCGAGCCCGCCCATGACGACAAAACCGAAGGAGAGCAGGCCCATCACCGCATAAAAGACGTCGGCGCCGCCGGGCTCGAAGTGAATGAGCCCGTTCAGCACGAGGCCGCGATCGTTCACGCTCGCGCGGTGGAACATGAACGCGGCGCACGCGCCGAAGAACAGGATGGCGAGGACGAGCGGCGTGTACGGCTTCCGCAGCGGGATGACGAGTTCGGGCTCTTTGCGCTTCTTCTTCATCAGACCGCCCCATCCACCAGAATGGTCGCCCCATTCACGTACGACGCGCGATCCGACACGAGGAACGCCGCCATCTCGGCGACCTCCTGGAACGTGCCGAGCCTGCCGAGCGCCGTGTGCCGCAGATACTCGTCGAGCCGACCTTTGGGCAGGTTCACGCTGACCCCGCCCTCGAGCACCCCGGGCGCGAGGTTGTTCACGGTGATCCCGTACCGCCCGATCTCCTTGGCGAGCGACTCGGTAAAACCCTTGATGGCCGCCTTCGCCGTGCTGTAATGCACCGGCGCCTGCATCATCTTCACCCCGGCGAGCGATCCGATGTTGAGGATACGCCCGCGCCGCAGCTTCACCATGCCCCGCAGGACGGCCTGCGTGGCGAGGAACGTGCCTTTCACGTTCGTATCCATCACGCGATCCCAGTCCTCCTCGTCCATCAAGGCGACCGGCACCACGTCGGAGACGCCCGCGTTGTTCACGAGCACGTCCACGGTCCCCACCACATTCTCCATTTCCTTCACGGCCGCGGCGAGCCCCTGCTTGTCGAGCACGCTCGTCCGGAAGGAAAACCCTCGCACCCCGTGCGCCTCGATCGCGGCGAGCGTCTCCTTCGCCTCGCCCTCCGATTTCGTCCAGTTGAACCCGACGTGCGCCCCCTCCCGGGCGAGCGTCACCGCGATCGCCCGCCCGAGGCCCTTGGATCCGCCCGTCACCAGGGCGACGTGCCCTTCGCAGAGTTTCGTCATGTATTCACGATCGAGAGGCGCGTCGTCCCGTTTTCCTTGACCCAGGGCTTCTTGCCCCAGCTCGGCGTCTGCGTGCCGGGGCCCTTCGCCGCGCCGCGGTGGAACATGTTGAACCCACACGCCGGCATGATCCGCCCGTCCGTCTGCGGGTAGTGGTGGCAGCATTTGCGCAGGCGCTCGAGGTCGAAGTCGTGCCGGTCCATGTAATGGTGCAAGAAGATCGATTTCGCCTGCTGCTCCCCGACGAGCAGGCTCTCTTTTTGCGTCATCGGCCGGTCCGGGAACATCACCTTCAGCGTGCGCTTGAGCGCCGCGAGGATCTCGGGCCCCCGCTCGATCTCGTCCTGCCGCGCGTAGACGTCGTAAAGCACGTCCTGCAGCGTCTGCTCCATCTCCGGCGTCGCGGGCAAGGTCGCGCTCGAGCGGAGGAGCGAGCCGTGCTTCGTGAAATCGACGAACCGCGAGAACGGCAGGAACGTGCCGTCCTCGAGGCGGAGCAGATACGTGAGCGACACGCATTGTGGGTGCGAGCAGGGCAGCGGGAAAAAATCGTCGACCTCGAGCTTGCCGCCCGTCTGCTCGGCCACGCGCCGCACGACGCCCGGGATGGTGAGCCGATCCATCGGATCGTGGTCGAACAGGCCGCCGCCGTGGCCCGTGTACGCCGCGGGCTGGAAGTTCAGCGAGAGGAAATGGTCCTCCGAGAGGAAGAGCTCGACGACCTTTCCGATCTGATCGTCGTTCACCCCGCGCGTCGCGACGAAGATGATCTGCGTGGGGATCTGGAGCTCGCGCAGCATCACGAGCGCGGCCTCCTTCTCCTTCACGAGGTCACGGCCGCGGATCTTCTCGTGGGTCTCGGCGGAGAAGCCGTCGAGCTGCAGCCCCACGTAGGCGCCGCTCTCCTTGAGGGCCTGGGCAAACGCCCGGTCCTTGCCGAGCCGGATGCCGTTCGTGATGACCACGACGCGCCCGATCTCGGGGCGGCTCGCGATACGCACGAGGTCGAGGATCCGGGGGTGGCTCGTGGGTTCGCCGCCGGAGAGCGCCACGGACTCGCACTGGCCCTCGTTCGCGACGAGGGTGTCGATCATCCGCGTGAACGTGTCGAGATCGATGTGGTTCGAGTACTGGTTGTCGACGATGCAGATCGGGCACTCGAGGTTGCAGTGGTCTGTGACCTCGATGATCGGCAGGCAGGTGTGCTGCTCGTGATCCTCGCAGGTCCCACAATCCGTGGGGCAGCCGTGCTCGACCTTCGTGGCGAACTTCAAGGGCTCGGTGCCGGCGCGCGCGAACGCATAAGCCCGCACGTAATATTTCGCGTCCTCCGACACGAGCGCCTCGGAGGGCCCACACGCCGCGCAGTTTTTCTTGAAATACACGCGGCCCTCGCGGATCACGACCTTCGCGGGCAGGAGCGTGAGGCAACCCGGGCAGGTGGAGGTCGTCTCCTTGAACTCGATTTCTCCTTCGAAGCCCTCGGGCACCTCGCCACGCGCGAGGAAACGCTCGACGTACGCGCTCGACGTGCCGGGCAGGATCTCCTCGGAAGGCCCGCACGTCGGGCAAAGGAGGAGCCGTACGGGGCTGTCGCCGCGCAGCACCACCCGACCCTCGTGCGTCTCGCGGCACGTCGGACACGCCGCGCGCTCGTGGTGAAAAAACGTGTGCGGCCGGTCCTGTCGGGTCGGCGTGATACAGCTAACGCAATCCATGGAGGCTCCCCTCGCGAGCACGTATCTTCCTCTCTCCGCACGTCGGCCGTCAATTCGTACTGCTATTCTCGGCGCGCGTGCGTTACCTGCTCCTCGATCGGATCACGCGGCTCGAGCCGCCGCGCCTCGCGACCGGTGTCAAGTGTGTCTCGCTCTCCGACGACACGTTCGCGGATCACTTCCCGGGTCACCCCGTGATGCCCGGCGCGCTCGTGATCGAGGCGCTCGCGCAGCTCGGCGGCGTGCTGCTCGAGGCGAGCCGGCGCGCCGAGGGGCAGGAGGACGTCCACGCGCTGCTCACGATGATCGATCGGGCCCGCTTCCGGCGCATCGTACGGCCCGGGGACAAACTCGAGCTCGAAGCGGAGGTGATCCTCGCGCGAGAAGAAGGCGGGCAGGTGAGAGGCAAGGCGCAGGTCGACGGCGAGGTCGTGGCGACGGCCGAGCTCGGCTTCGCGTTCACGCGCGTGACGAACCCGAAGGTGCTCGCGCGGCGGCGCGAGGTGCTCGACGTGTGGCTGACCGGAGCGGCGGAGGAGCCTTGAGGCGGCGCGTCTACGTGCGCGGAAGAGGCGCGATCACGCCGCTCGGCGAGACGTGGCCCGCCTCGAGGGACGCGCTCGCCGAAGGGCGATCGGCCGTCGCGCCCGTCACTTCGTTTGACGTCCAAGGATATCCCTCGCAGGTGGCGGCGACCGTCCCGTTCGCGCTCGAAGAGGCCAGCGATCGGCGCCTCGCGCTCGCGCGGCGCGCCGCGGACGAGGCGTGGGCCGAAGCGAAGATCAAGGCCGCGCCCTCGCGGATCGGCGTGTTCGTCGGGGCCGAGAGCGGCAGGGCCACGTACGCGACGATCTTCGCGCTCTCCCGCGCGGCGGGCGGCGGGGCGCGCTTCGATCACGCGCGCTTCGGCGAGGAGGCGCGTGGCCTCGCGACGGCCGTGCACGCGGCCGCGGTCTCGCCCGCCGCGGTGGCCTCGGCGCTCGCGGCGCGTTTTTCCGCGGCGGGGCCCGTCGAGACGATCTCGCTCGCCTGCGCCTCGGGCGCGGCCGCGATCGTCTCGGCGACGCAGTCGATCCGGCTCGGGCTCTGCGACGTCGCGCTCGCGGGTGGCGTGGGCGCGGACGTCGATCCGTTCATGCTCGCAGGGTTCGGGCTGCTCGGCGCGCTCTCGGCGCGCGGCGTGTCGTGCCCGTTCGATCTGCGGCGTGACGGGTTCGTCGTGGGCGAAGGCGCGGCGTTCGTGGTGCTCGCGGCGGAGCCGGGCCCGGCGCGCGCGGAGGTCCGAGGAGCGGCGCGTACGCTCGACGCGTTTCACCTGACGGCGCCGGAGCCGACGGGCGACGGGGCGGAGCGGGCCATACGAGGCGCGCTCGAGGACGCGGGACACCCGACGATCGGGTACGTGCAAGCGCACGGCACGAGCACCGAGCTCAACGACGCCGTCGAAGCCGCGGCGATCCGGCGGGTGCTCGGCGACGCGCTCGCGGACGTGCACGTCGGCGCGGTCAAAGGAGCGGTCGGACACTGGATCGCAGGCGCGGGGGCGATCGGATTTTTGTGCGCGCTCGCGGCCGTCGAGGAGGGCCTGTGCCTGCCGACCGCGGGCCTCGCCACGCCGGACCCGGCGTGCACCTTGCCGCATGTCGTGGGGGCGGCGAAACGAAGACCCGTGGAGGCGGCGCTCGTCAACGCCTTCGCGTTCGGCGGAGCGAACACGAGCCTCGTGGTGAGCCGATGCGCCTAGACGGAAGAGGTCTACCCGTCGTCGCCGTCTCCACGCTGACGGCGGCGGGCCTCTCGAGCCGCGGGCTCGGCCAGCGCGTGCTCGAAGGCAACCACCCGCCGCCGCGCGAGGTGCCCGCGCCTTCGCCGTCGAGGCCCGAGGACATCCGACAGAAGAAGCTCATGTCGCGCGCCGCGTGGTTCTCCGCGCTCGTGATGCGCGGGGCGCTCGTGGAGGCGAAGTGGTCGGAGCAGCGCGCCGAGATCGGCGCCTTCTTCGGCGTCGGCGCGTCGGGCGCGGAGATGGACGAGGTCGCGCGGCTCGTCGCGGCGAGCCTGGAGGGCGAGCGCTTCTCCCTCGCGCGTTGCGGCGAAGAGGGGCTCGACGCGTGTAATCCCCTCTTCGCGTTCCAGATCATGAACAACTTCACGCTCTGCCACGGGGCCATCCTCGAAGGCCTCGCCGGGCCAAATGCCGCGTTTTTCTCGCGCGGCACGGGCACGGTGACGGCGCTCGAAGAGGCGTGCGCCGCGATCCTCGCAGGGGACTGCGAGCGCGTGCTCGTCGGCGGCGCGGACACGGCGTTGCATCCGGTGACGCTGGCCGAGCTCGAGCGGGAAGGGTTCTCGCGGCAAGGCCTCGTGCCCGCCGAGGGCGCGGCGGCGCTCGCGATCGCAGCCGCTTCCGACGCGCCGCTCGCTTTCGTCGAAGCGGTGCGGGTGTTTCCGGTCGACCGTCCCCGCGGCGCGCTCGTGCCTCGCACAGGCGTGCTCCGCGACGCGGCCGTGCCCGCGGCGCTCGACGCGCTCGACGATCTCTCGTGTGACGTCGTCGTGCTCGCGCCCTGGGGCGCGCCCGCGCGCGAGGCGCTCCAGGATCTGCCCGAGATGCTGGAGGTTCCCCTCTCGGTGGACGCGACGCGTTTCCTCGGGGAGGCCCTCGCGGCGACGCCGGCGCTCGCGTGGGTGCTCGCGCTCGATCTGCTCGCGGCGGCCGACAAGGAGCGCGCGCTCGTGCTCTCGGCGGGCCCGGACGGGGATCTCGGGGCCGTGGTTCTTGGACGGGGGGCTTGGGGGCGTAGCTCGACTCGCCCGAGCGCAGCCCCCATCGGTGAGGGAGGTGCGTAATGAGCGGGCGGCGCGCGGTGATCACGGGCGTCGGCGCGGTCAGCGCGTTCGGCGTCGGGTATGACGCGCTCGCGAGCGGGCTCGCCGCGGGCCGGAGCGCGATCGGGCCGATCAAGAACTTCGACGCGCGCACCTTCCCCACCCGTGTCGCCGGCGAGGTCCCGATCGAGAAGACGAGCGCCGCGTTCCTGGAAAAACACCGCGGCCTCCTCCTGCACGTCGGCGAGGCCGATGCGTGGGAGGAATCGGGCCTGTTGCGTGATCGCAAGGTGAGCTTCGGCCTCGTCGCGGCGGCCGAGGCGTGGCGGAGCGCGCGGTGTGGAACGGCCGAACGCAAGGGCGCGCTCTCGATCGGGCTCGGGCTCGAACAGGCGTTCCTCGAAGACCTCGCGGGCGAACTCGAAGGCGACGTGATCCGCGTGGGCGCGGGAGAACATGCGGGCGCGGACGGCGTACGGTTTCGGTCGCGTGTCGACCTCACGGCCGAGAAGATCCGCAACGTGCTCGGCCTCTCGGGCCGCGTCGCCGTGCACGTCTCGGCCTGCGCGGCGGGCGGCATGGCCGTCGCGCACGCGGCCTCGCTCGTCGAGCGGGGCGCGGCCGACGTCGTCCTTTGCGGCGCGGCCGACTCGATGGTCAATCCCCTCGGCATCGGCGGCATGTCGCGCCTCGGCGCCCCCTCGCCCCGCGCCGAGAGCTCGGCGTGCCGGCCCTTCGACAGGCGGCGCGACGGGCTCGTCGTCGGCGAGGGCGCGGCGATGTTCGTGGTCGAGGAGGCGTCCCGAGCGCGCGCGCGTGGCGCCGAGGTCCTCGCCCTCATCGCGGGCTACGCGACCACGCAGGACGCCTACCGCGCCACCGCGCCGCGGCCCGACGGCGCGCGCGCGCTCGCGGCCATGGAGCGCGCCGTTCGTCGTGCCAACCTCACCCCTGCCGACGTCGGGTACGTCAATGCCCACGGCACCGGGACGCCGCTCAATGATCCCGCCGAGGCGAAGGCCATCCGCGCGCTCCTCGGCGACGTGCCGACGAGCAGCATCAAGGGCGCCGTCGGCCACCTCATGGCCGCGGCCGGCGCGATCGAGCTCGCCGCGTGCCTGCTCGCGTTCACGCGGGATCTCCTCCCCGGGACGGCCCATTTCGAGGAGCCGGACCCGGAGTGCCCGGTCCACGTCATCGGCCCTTCCCCCCTGGAGAGACGCGTGGACCACGTGCTCTCGAACTCGTTCGGGTTTGGCGGGCAAAACGTGAGCGTGCTCCTCGGGAGGCCTTGATGACGCAGATGACCCCGCCGACCCACCCGGGCCGGATGGCCGTCACGGGTTTTTCTCTGCGCACCCCGCTCGGGGACGACGCCGCCGCCGTCCTCCGGAGGCTCTGCAAAGGCGAGCGCGCCGCCGCCCCGAACGCCCATTTCGACGCGAGCACCTACACCTGCCGCCTCGCCGCCACGATCCCCGCCGCGCCGCGGCCGACGAAGCACCGCAAGTTCGTCAAGCGGATGGGCCTCCTCGGCATGGAGGTCGGCGCCGAGGCCCTCGCCCGCGCGGGCGCTCCGGCGAGAGGAGCGCGGCTCGGCATTTTTTGCGGTTATGGCGGCCTGCGCGCGCACTGGGACGACCTCTTGCCCGTGCTCGAACGGCAGGCGGGCGACCCTCACGCGACGAACGCTTGGTCGCGGGGTTTTTCCTCGCTGCACCCCTTCTGGATGCTCTTCCACCTGTCGAACAACGCGCACGCCTTGCTCTCGATCGACGCGGGCGCGAGAGGGGACGGCACGACCGCGGCGGGCTCGAATGCAGGGGCGCAGGCGCTCCGGGCCGCGAGCGTCGCCCTCGCCGTGGGCAGCGTCGACGCGGCGCTCGTCTTCGCGTACGACTCGCTCGTCGAGCCGGAGACGATCCTCTCGCTCGGCACGTCCGGCGCCGCGACGAACGCCCCCTCGCCCGCCTCCCTCGTGGCCCCGTACGACGAACACGCGGCCGGGATCGTGCCCGGCGAGGCGGCCGCGGCGGTCGTGCTCGAGCGGCCCGCAGATGCCGGAGATCGAGCGATCTCGTTCGTCTCGGCCGCGGCCACGGCGGACGGGGCCGTGGATTTTCCTTCCTCGCGCGCCCTCGCCGCCCTCGCCGCCGATCTCGCCGCGGGCGAGACCATCGTCGACGGCGCCGCCCTCGCCTCGCCCGCGCGTGACGCGGCCGAACGCGTGGCGCTCGCCGACGTCCTCGGCCCCTCGGCCACGCTGCTCGCCCTCTCGTCCGCCACGGGCCAGCTCGGCGGCGCGACCGCGGTGGTGCAGGCCATCCTGCTCGCCGAGGCCCTCCGCGCCGGCGTCTTGCCGCCCATCGCGGGCCTCGATCGACCCTCCGAAGGCCCGCTGCGCCCGCTCGTCCGCGCGGAGGCGACACGCGCCCGCTCGGCCCTCGCCCTCTCCGCCGGCATGCCCGGCCTCGCCGGCGCCGTGCGCGTGGAGGTTCCATGAGCGAAACCAAGGAGCGATCCCGCGTCGCCCTCGTCACGGGCGCCTCGCGTGGGATCGGCCGCGCCATCGCGGAGGCGCTCGGGCGGCGTGGATATGCCGTCGCCGTCGATTACCGCAGCGACGAGGACGCCGCTCGGATGACCGTCGCCGCCGTGGAGGCGCTCGGGGCGCGGGCCGTCGCTCTCCGCGCCGACGTCTCTCGCCCCGCGGAGGTCGCGTCTCTTTTCGAGCAGGCCGAGGCGGCGCTCGGGCCGCTCGACGTGCTCGTCTGCAATGCCGGCGTCACGCGGGACGGCCTCCTCGGCGCGAGCACGGACGAGGATTACGATCACGTCTTCGAGACCAACGCCGCGGGCGTCGTCCATTGCTGTCGCGAGGCCGCGCGGCGCTTCATTTCGCGGCGGCGCGGCGCGATCGTGAACGTCTCGAGCGTGGCCGCGCAAAGGCCGGGCCGCGGGCAATCGCTTTATGCCGCGTCGAAGGGCGCCGTCGAGTCGTTCACCCGCGCCCTCGCCGTCGAGCTCGCGCCGCGTGGCGTGCGGGTCAACGCGGTGGCGCCGGGCCTCGTCGAGACCGACATGACGGCCGAGCTCCGGGCCCTCGCGCCCGAAGAGCTCCAGAGGCGGATCCTGCTCAAGCGTGTCGGCCACCCCGAGGAGATCGCGGCCGTGGTCGCCTTCCTCGCCTCGGACGAGGCGAGCTACGTGACGGGACAGATATGGAACGTGGACGGCGGATTCAAGCTGGAATGAGCGGCCCTGGAGGCGTGAAGGGCCTGGGGATGCTGGCCTGGCTCGAGACGCGGCGGTCGCGCCGCGTGTTCGAGGACGAACCCGTGCCGAAGGAGGTCCTCGAACGGCTCGTGCAGGCCGCGATCACGGCGCCCTCGAACACGAATCGGCAGCCCTGGCGCTTCACGGTCGTGACGGCCGAGGACAAACGCAAACGAATCGCCGCGGCCGTGCGGGCGCGGGCCGAGGAGATCGAGGCGATCATCCACCGCGGCCACCACGCCGAGGATTTCGCCAGTTATGGCGACTTCTTCCACGAGCCGCTGGAGAGCGCGGCGGCCATCGTGGTGCCGCAATGGCGCGATTACCCCGACCTCATCGCCGACCTCATCACCTCGGGCGGCGGGGATCCTTCGCTCTATCACACGGCCCGGAGCATGCAGGCCGAGCTCTGCTCGACGAGCGCGGCCGTGATGGCGATGCTCCTCCAGGCCCACGCCGAGGGCCTCGGCGCCTGCTGGATGGCGGGCCCGATGATCGCGAAGCCCGAGATCGAGGCGCTGCTCGGCATCCGGGAGCCGTACCGGATGGTCGGCGCCGTGGCGATCGGGTATCCCGCCGGCGAGGCGCCGCCGCCCGGGCGAAAGCCGATCGATCGTGTCGTGCAATGGGTCGAGGAGTGACGGCTACCCGGCCCTCCGACCGAGCCGGGCGAAGCAATGCCGGAGCCCGTATTTCACGCTGCGGAGCAGGCGGAGGTGCTCGAATCGAACGTCGAGGTGGAGCAAAGAGACGGCGACGGCGGGCCGGATCCCGGTGAGGATACACTCGGCGCCCACGAGCTCGACGGCGCGGACGAGATCCAGCAAATGGCGCGCGCTGTTCGTGTCCATCGTATCGACGCCGGTCCAGTCGATGATCACGTGACGCGAGCCCCGCGATACGACCGCGTCGAGCAGCCGCGAGGTGATCTCCGCGCCGCGCCGGTCGTCCACCGCGCCGATGACGGGCAACGCGAGCACGTCGTCCCAGACTTCGATGATCGGCGTCGAGAGCGCGTCGATCCCGGCCTCCAGCCGGTCGATGAGCGCGCGCTTCTCGTCGTCGCTCGCCACGATCGCCTCGTCGAGCTCGCGCAGGATGTCCTTGTGCTCGGAGACGTCGCGGGTCACGGTCACCGCCGCGCGCACCGCGCCGTCCGCCCCGCGGAGCGGGCGCGAAGACTGGGAGATCCACGTGCCCTCGCCGCCCTCGGCGGTCGCGCCGAGCAGGCTCTCGAGGTTGTCGACGACCTCGCCCGCGAGGGCCCTCCGCGTCGGATCCCGCTCCGGCGGCGCCGGCGAGACGCCATCCGAGACGAATATGGGCCGCGCCCCCGGCTCGCCCGCGATGGCGCGCATCTGCGCGTTGTACATTCTCGTGCGGCCCGACCCGTCCTCGACCATCACCCCCACGGGCATCTCGTCGATCACCGCGCGGAGCAGATCGAGCTCCTCGGCGAGCGCCTCGCGCGCCTGCCTCTCCTCGGCGAGCCGCGCCTCGAGCGCCGCGATCCTCGACTGCATTTCGAGAGCGTCCACGACGGCCTTCTACCCCGCTTGCGAAGCGACCGCCAGGCATTCAAGCGGAGAGCGGCATTCCGTCGAGCACCTCGGCGATCTCGCGCGCGGCCTGCGCTTGCCACGTGAGGTCCGTTGCAAGGCGCGGCATCAGAATCGCGCGCCCCGCGCGCGGCGCGACCGTGAGCTGAAAGGCGCCCGGGACCTCCAGCACGTAGAGCGCGGGCCGCTCCCGCACCTCGCCGCGAGACACGAGCCAATCGCGAAAAGCGGGAGGAAACGGCTCCTTTGTCGCGATCTCGAACTGATCCCGCCGGATGCAGCCGTAACGACGGGTGATCCGCACGCGGCCCACGTCGATCACGTCGAGGATTTCTCCGTACGAAGCGAAGCTCCGCCGGTCCTCTCCGGCCCCCGCCGTCATCCCTGCATTCGCTCCACGATGAACTCGCAGTGCGAATCCCCCTTCGCCGCGCAGAGGCGTTCGCGCGACCGGAACGAGCGCGGATGGCCGAAGACCTCGCGATACAATTCCTCCGTGAGCGAGGGCCTCCGCGTGATGTCGCCCTGATACACGAGGTTCATGAGCCCCGCCATACCCCCGTTCGCCAGAAAGCACCGCGGCCCATCGGCCCGCGGATACGATTCGAGGTAGCCGCTCGCCTCGTAGCTATCGGAGACGGTGGCGACGAGCCGCTCCCCGGGCACGAGCTCGGCGACGCGGAAGCGGCCCCAGCCGAGCGCGTTCACCACCGCCACCATGCCGCGCACCCAGTCCTCGCGGCTGTCGATCATGGGCTGGACGAGCGCGTCCCACTCGACCGACACCATGATGCCGCCGAACGTGTGGAAGGCGCAGACATGCGCGGCCTCCGTGAGGAGCGCGATCGCGTCCTCCGTGAGCTCCGGGTTCTCCCGGACGAGCGCGCCGAGGACGCCGAACGAGATGCGATTGTAAAAATCGGCGTAATGGTTCGTCAGGTACAGGCCGAACGCCGGGATGAGGCCCTCCTCGTTGCCGGCGAGGCTCATCCCCGAGACGGCCTCGACGATCACGCGCTCGTCGATGGCCATCACCACACCTCCACGCGGAAGGAGCAACGCTCGTCGCCCGCGGCGACGCAGGTGCACTCGCGGCTCGTGATTCGCTCGGGCGCGAGCCGGTAGGCGGCCGCGACCACGCCGCCGAGGAAACCCGCGACGAAGAAGCAGGCCGGCGTCGGCCTCTTGCCCCAGCGCGAGACCCAGCCGACCGCATAATGCGAAGGGGCGACCGTCACCTCTCCCCCGCCCGCGCCGAGCAGGCCCACGTCGAGCCGGCCGAAGCCCTGCGCCGCGAACGTGTCCGCCGCCCGCCGCAAGGCCTCCGCGGGGGAGGCGCTCGCCGCCTCGGCCTCGAGCCCCTGCAACATCGCCCGGGCCGCCTCCATCCCCGCCGCCACGAGCAGCCCCGGCGCCCGCTCCTGCAGCGCGTCCTCGATCGTGCGCTGCAGAAAAACGTTGTAATGGTGGCAGTGAAACACGAGCCGCCGCCCGCCCAGCGTGGAGACGCCGCGCTCGAGGTCCGCCTTCGGGGCCTGGTGAAAGCTCATCGTTTTCCCCTCCTCTCGTGCTCGAGGATCTCCCGCGCGCACGACCAGGCGCGCGCGACGAGCTCCGGTTCGTCCGGGATCGACCCGGCGTTGCGCGACAACGCGCGCCCGACGAGCAAGTTCAGCCGCGCCAGCTCCACGACGGCGTTCCCGCGGGCGCGGGCGCGGACGAACTCCACGACTTCCACGAGCTCTTTGCCCACGCCATTGCCTCCGTTCCGGCTAGAGCCGGCGCCAATCCTCGCCGTGAAAATCGGGGAACGCGACCGCGCAGTTGCCCGGATCGAGCCCCGTGATCCGCGCCCGGCCATTCTCGTCGAGCATGCCCTCGCGCGTCGCGCCGTCCGGGAGCTCGACGCGATAACGCTTGAACGGCACGGGCTTCGGCGGATCGTCGTCGTCCACGAGCTCGATGCCGAACCACGTCTTCTCCTCGCGCGGCGCCACGCGCTCGCCCTTCGGCTCCTCTTTTTTGCCGCCCGCCGCGAGGACGAACTGCATCTCCATCTTGAACGCACAGAGCTCGCCGCCCTCGAGCGCCCGGCGGATGCGCGCCCGCCGCGCGCCGAACGAGCCCTCCGGCGCCCCGAGCGGGCCCGCGAGGTGCGCCGCGATGTCGGCGACGAGGCTGCGGGAGCGGGTCTCGTCCGGGAGCCAGCTATCCACGAGCCACACCGCGAGCCCCCGCGCGACCGGCGACGCGCCCTCGGGCACCGCGCCCACGCCGAAGCGCGGCACGATCCAGACGACCTCCGAGAGCGTGCTGATGCGCCATTTCTTGCCGTGCATGACCTCGCGCCCCGTGCCGCTCGAGGATACGCGCACGCGCCGGGCCTCCGCAAGGCGCCCGCAGGAAAAGACCTACCCTCTCGCGCGGCGCGGTTGATAGGATGCGCGCGCCATGACGTCCGTCTCCGCCCAGGGACCCTCCGCGAAAACGCCCGATCGTGAGCTCGGCGAGCACGCGTTCCGACTCTGCCAGACGCTCCTCCGCATCGACACCACGAACCCGCCCGGCCGCGAGCGGGCCGCGGCGGAGGTCGTGGCCGGCGAGCTCGCCGCGGCGGGGCTCGAGCCCGTGACGCTCGAGAGCGCGCCCGAGCGCGCGAACGTCGTCACGCGCCTGCGCGGCACGGGCGAGAAACCTCCGCTCCTGCTCACCGCGCACCTCGACGTCGTCGAGGCCGAGTCCTCGATGTGGAAACAGCCGCCGTTCTCGGGCGTCGTCGCGGACGGCTGCCTCTGGGGGCGCGGCGCGATCGACATGAAGAACATGGCCGCGATGTCGGTCGCGATCCTGACGCGCCTCGCCCGAGAGAAGGCGCGCCTCTCGCGCGACGTGATCTTCGCGGCGGTCGCGGACGAGGAGGCGGGCTGCGACCACGGCTCGCGGTTCCTCGTGGAGAACCACCCCGATCTCGTGCGCGCCGAGTACGCGATCGGCGAGAGCGGCGGCTACACCGTGCACCTCGGCAAGGCTGCGTTTTACCCGATCCAGGTCGCGGAGAAGGGCCTCTGCTGGGTGCGCGCGCGCGTGCGCGGCGAGCCCGGCCACGGCTCGATGCCTCGCGAGGACTCGGCCGTCATCAAGCTCGCCGACGCCATCGCGCGGCTCGGCGAGCGGCCGCTGCCGGTGCACGTGACGCCGTACGTCCGCGATTTCGTGGACGGCCTCGCGTCGAACCAGCCTGCGCCGCTGCGCGCGCTCCTGCGCCGGCTCCTGCACCCCGCGATCGCGCCGCACGTCCTTCGCGCCCTGCCCGATCGCTCGATCGCGCGCTCCTTCGCGGCGATGCTCTCGAACACGGCGTCGCCGACGGTCCTACGCGCGGGGAGCAAGGTCAACGTGATCCCCGGCTTCGCCGAGGCCGAGATCGACGGGCGCACGCTGCCTGGGCAGACCGAGGCCGATTTCCTCCGCGAGCTCGGCGCGGTGCTCGGGCCCGAGGTCTCGCTGGAGATCGTGAAGAGCGCGCCGCCCACCACGACCGACCCCGTCGATTCGCCGCTCTTCGACGTGATCCGCGCGTCCATCGTGGCCCGCGAGCCCGGGGCCACGGTCGTGCCCTACATGATCCCGGGGTTCACGGACGCGAAGTACTTCACGCAGCTCGGCGCGAAATGGTACGGGTTTTCCCCCGTGAAGATGCCGAAGGGGCTCCGCTTCGCCGACCTCTTCCACGGCCACGACGAGCGCATCCCGGTCGACGGGTTGAAATGGGGGACGGAGCTCCTGTTCGACGTCGTGCAGAAGTTTTGTTCCTAGCTGCGGGAGATCCTGCGCGGCGAATCGTGATATCGTCCGGAGATGACTTCGGCACATCGAACGACGGTCCGGGCGGCGCTGGTGTTCTTCGCGCTGGCGGGTGTCCTCGGCGCCGCGTGCAAGCCCGAGGAGCGCAACTACGAGGGCGACGGCTGCCCGGAGGGCAAGCGCGAGTGCGACGGCGATCCGACGACCGTGTGCGAGACGGACGTCGCCACGGACGCCGAGAATTGCGGGGCCTGCAAGAACACCTGCGACTTCCCGAACGGGGCGGGCACGTGCGAGGCTGGGGTCTGCGAGCTCACGACGTGTGATCCGGGCCGCCTCGATTGTGACGACTTCGCCGACAACGGCTGCGAGACGAACCCGCTCACGAGTTACGACCACTGCGGCGCGTGCGACAACACCTGCGCCGCGTCGAAGGCCGTGACGGCGTGCGTGCAGGGCGTCTGCGAGATCGCGCAGTGCTTCGAGGACTTCGAGGACTGCGACGGGCAGGCCGCGACCGGCTGCGAGGCCGACCTCACGTCGAGCAACGAGCATTGCGGCGGCTGCAACCAGCCCTGCACCAGCGACAGCAGCGGCACGGTCGGCTGCGTCTCCTCCGTCTGCAAGGTGATCAACTGCGCCACCGGGTTCGACGATTGCAACGGGCTCACGAACGACGGCTGCGAGCAGGACCTCCTCGCCGATCCGAAGCATTGCGGGGCCTGCGGCCACGATTGTGACGGCGGGGCGTGCGTGGGCGGCGCCTGCCAGTCGGTCGTGCTCGGCAAGGCGCCGCTGGGATCGGGCGCCGCCGAGATCACGATCGACGCCTCGTTCGTCTACAGCGGGCCCGCCCCGGGCATGAGCGGGCCGACCTTCCGGGTGCCCCTCGGCGGCGGGAGCGTCACCACCCTCGGCGGCCTCGGCTTCGGCGGCGTCCTCTCGATGTGGGTGAACGGGGCCGGCCTCTTCGTCGGATACCAGAACAACAGCGTCACCCACATCCTCCTCGATGGCGGCAGCTCCAAGACGTATTCGGGCAGCCAGAGCGCCCGCGGGGTCGTCGCGACGCTGACGGACGTGTACTGGACGAATGGCAATACCATCCGGACCGGGAAGGTCGGCGACGGCAGCTCGAACGGGTATCTATGCTGCTACAACAATGGCGTCATGGGCCTCGCGCTCGACGCGACGCACCTCTACTGGACGACGGGCGTCGGCGAGGTGTACCGCGCGCCGATCGGCGTGGAGAGCCCCCAGCTCCTCGTCGCTTCGGGCGTGGGCGGCGCCTCCGACCTCCTCGTCGACGCGACCCACGTTTACTGGATCTCCAGCATGGGGATCCACCGCGTGCCCACCACGGGCGGCGAGCAAACCGTTCTCGCGACCGAAGGCCCGAGCGTGCGGGGAATCGCGCTCGACGAGGCGCGGGTCTACTGGACGATCGAGGACAAGGGTGAGATCCGCGCCATGCCCAAGGACGGGAGCGCGGCGCCCGTGACCGTCATCGCCGGACAACCCCAGCCCTGGGGCATCGCGGTCACCAGCACGAGTATCTACTGGGCAAACAGGGGCACGGGCGAGATCCTCAAGATCGCGAAGTGACCGAGTATCTCCTCGTCCACGTCACGACGCGCTCGGCCGAGGAGGCCGAGGCGCTCGGCACGGCCGCCGTCGCGCGCAGGCTCGCCGCCTCGGCCCAGGTCGAGGCGATCACGACCACGCATTACCGCTGGAAGGGCGCGCTCCACGCCCACCCCGAGCACCGCGTGACGCTCGTCTCGCGCGCGGGCCTCTGGGACGAAATCGTCGCGTTCGTTCGAGCCACACATTCCTATGAGCTCCCGCAGATCGTCGCGACGCCCATCGCCGTGGGCCTGCCGGAGTTTTTCGCCTGGATCGACGAGAACACGGGCACGTCGGGAGGAGCGCCGTGAAGTACAAGAAGCTCGGGCAGACCTCGATGGAGGTGAGCTCCATCGTCTTCGGCGGCTGGCAAGCGGGCAAGGAGTCGTGGGTCGGCATTGACGACGACGCGCAGATCGCCGCGCACCGGGCGGCCCTCGACGCGGGCGTGACCACGTTCGACACGGCCGAGGAGTACGGGGCGGGGCACAGCGAGCGGATCCTCACGAAGGCGCTCGCCGGCGAGCGCGGGCGGATCGTGATCGCGACGAAGGTGTCCTGGAACAACCTGCGCCGCGCGAAGGTGATCGAGGCGTGCGAGCGCTCGTTACGAAACCTCGCGACGGATCGAATCGACCTCTACCAGATCCACTGGCCGGCGGGCAGCTTCGGCAGCGAGCCCGTGCCGATCGAGGAGACGATGGGCGCGCTCCTGGAGCTGCAAGCGCAGGGGAAGATCCGGGCGATCGGGGTCTCGAATTTCAATCGGTCGCAGCTCGAAGCGGCCTGCCGCGTGGGCCGGGTCGACAGCCTGCAGCCCTGTTATTCGCTCTTCTTCCGGAAGGCCGCGGACGACACGCTCTCGTATTGCGAGGAGAATGGGATCACGGTCCTCGCGTATTCACCCCTCGCGCAGGGCTTGCTCACGGGCAAGTTCGGCCGCGGGCACGTGTTCGCCGAGGGCGACAACCGCGCGGACAACCGGCTCTTCAAGGGCGAGGTCTTCGAAGAGGCGCTCCGGGCGCTCGACGAGCTCCGGCCCATCGCCGCGAAGAATGGCCTCTCGCTCGTGAACCTCGCGCTCGCGTGGCTCGTCGCGCAGAAGAACGTGTGCGCGGTCGTGGGCGCGAGGGACGCGGCGCAGGCGGCGGAGAACACGCGCGCCGGGGACGTGTCGCTCGACGTGCAGGATCTCGCGGAGATGGACCGGATCGGGCGCGTGGTCTCGGACGCCCTGCCGCCGGGATTGATGTGGGACTGGTGATCGCGTAGGATCGCTCCCGATGTCCGAAGGCAACGACCCCGAGATCGCCGAAAAAGTCCGCCTCATCATCGCCGAGGCCCTCGCCCTCGATCCCGCCGCGGTGAAATACGAGTCGCTCTTGATGAGCGACCTCGGGGCGGAGTCGCTCGATTACCTGGATATCGTGTTCAAGATCGAGCGGACGTTCGGCATCCAGATCACGCGCGGCGAGATGCAAAAAGCCGCGCGTGGCGACATGAGCGACGAGGAGTTCGCGCCGGGCGGCGTGGTCAGCGAGAGGGGCCTCGAGCGCCTGCGCGAGCTGATGCCGGAGGCGAAGGACCGAATCGTGCCGGGGCTGCGGGCGGTGCAGATCCTGGGGCTCTTCTCGGTGCAGACGTTCGTGAACATGGTGGAGGCGAAGAAGCGGGGTGTGGTGGTTTAATGGCTTCGATTCGACGGCGATCACGCCTTCTCCACGCGGCCTAGAAGGTTGAGAACGCGGCCCGGATGGATGCCGTGTACTCGTCCGCGCACCCGCGAGTTTCTTCCAGATCGAGGCCCCCACCCTCGAGCTGGGCCCGGATGCTTGCAACCGCCTTCGTCATCGGAGAAACTGTCCCTCACACCCATGTCGACCCAGCGAGCCACGAAAGCCATACGCGAGGCGACGACCCGCCGAGGGGAAGGCTCCACGCGTGCGCCTCGCGCGCGACAAGACGATGTCTCCCGCGTCCGGGACCGTGCCGGTCGCACGTGGACCGTGACTGTCATGCCCGTCGAGGAGAACGACGATCTCTCGCCGTGGATCGAGCTCACGCCGAAGCAGAGGATCGAGCTCATGAGCGAGTGCGTCCTCGATGGCCTCCGCCTGGAAGGTATTCGTGACGTTCCCCGACTTCGAAGAGTTCATCGCGTCGTTGAACGCCCATCGCGTGAGGTACCTGATCGTGGGAGGCTACGCGGTAGGGTTTCACGCGCGACCGAGGGCGACCAAGGACATCGACATCCTCGTCGATAGGTCGAGGGCGAACGCCCGGCGCGCGAGACAGGCGATGATCGATTTCCTGGGGAACGACGCGCCGAACATCACCGAGGAGAAGCTCGTCCACCCGCGGACGCTGATCATCCTCGGCGTCGACCCGATTCGAATCGATATCCTTACCAGCATCGACGGTGTTCCCTCCTTCGCCGCAGCGTGGAAACGTCGGGTCGATGGAGTCTACGGAGCTACGCCCGCGCATTACATATCGCTGGAGGATCTCGTCGCCTCCAAGCAGGCTTCGGGGAGACCTCAGGACATCGCCGATGTCGATGTCCTGAAGCGCGCAGTAGCACGAATGCAGAAGAAGCAAAAACCGCCGGCGCAGCGCTGAACACACGGCCGTACCCCAACCGCACGGTGGACCATCAAAGCCCCCCGTCGATCACCACCTGCCCGCCCGTCATGAACGAGTTCTCGTCCGAGACGAGCCACGCCGCCAGATCCGCGACCTCCTCCACCGTCCCCAGCCTGCCCAGCGCCGATTGCGCCACGTAACTCTCCACGCGGTGCTTCGGCAATCGCGCGGACAGCCCGGTCTCGAGCAGCCCCGGCACCAGGCAGTTCACCGCGACTCCATAACGACCCACCTCCTTCGCGAGCGCCAGCGAGAACCCGACGAGCGCCGCCTTCGAGGCCGCGTAATGGACCGGCGCGTCGAGCACGCGGTCCGCGCCGAACGAGCCCACGTTCAGGATGTGGCCCTTCTTCTGGCGGATCATCGACCTCAACGCCGCGCGCGCGAACAGGTACGGCCCCTTCACGTTCGTGTCCATCGCCGCGTCCCACTCCGCCTCTTCCAGCAGCGCGATCGGCAGGACCTGCGTCAGCGCCGCGTTGTTCACGAGCACGTCGATGCCGCCGTACGCCGCCTCCACCGCCTTCACCGCCGCCGTCACGTGCGCGGCGTCCGAGACCGAACCCTTCAGCACGAGCGGCGTGGCGCCCGCGGCTTCGAGCGCGCCGCGTGTCTCCTCGGCCGCGTCGTCGCGCTCGTGGTACGTGAAGGCCACGCGCGCGCCTCCCCGGGCGAACGCCATTGTTATGGCGCGGCCCAGGTTCCGCGAGCCGCCCGTCACGAGGCAGCGCTTGCCCGCGAGGCGCACGCTCATCGTGTCCTCCCGCGGCCGAGCTGCACGAGCGGCGCCGCCGGGCGCGGGGAGAACCGCGCGTCGCGCTCGCGGTAGAGGACGTTGTAGGCGCAGGACGGCACGTTCGAGCCGTCGGGGCCGGGCATGCCCACGCAGCAGCGGCGGATGCGGTCCGTGTCGAAGGTCTCCTCGTCCATGTGGGTGTGCACGTAAATGGCCTTCGTGTGGGATTCGGCGATCCGCATGCGGATCGCCTCGTCCGTGCCCGGCGCGAACATACGCTCGACGAGGTCCTTCAGGGCGGAGAGCACCGCGTCGGTCTCCTCGCATTCGATGTCGCCCGCCCAGAGCCGATTGAGGACGTCCGCGAGGATCTGCTCCATCTCGGGGCCCGGGACGATGTAGAGCTCCTGCGAGAGCAGGCTACGCAGGTCCTCGCGGCTCATGAAGCGGGTGAACGGCAACCAGCGGCCGTCCTTCAGGCGGAGCAGATAGGCGATCTGGTAACAGAGCGGGTGCGCGAGCGGCGAAGGGACGAAATCACGCACCACGATCCGGCCGCCCGATTGACGCTCGATGTCGGAGAGCGCGTCGAAGGCCGTGTACCGCGCGCTCCGCTCGAAGGAGGCGCCGCTCTGCCCCGTGAACGTCATGGGGTGGAACTCGACCGAGCGGATGAAATCCTTCGAGAGCGCGAGGTCGATGAAGGCCGAGACCTCGTGGTCGTTCACGCCCCGCGCGAGCACGGGCAGGAGCGTCGTCGGCACGCCGTGTTTTTCGAGCAGCTCGAGGATCCTGAGCTTTGCGTTCAGGTGGTGGCCGCCGAGCATCTTCTTGTTCGCCTCGGGCTCGAAGGAGTCGAACGAGAGGATCACGCGCGCGCCTTTGCGGGCGAGGCGCTCGAGCAAAGCCTCGTCGCGGAGGAAGCGCAGGCCATGCGTGGAGACGGTCACGCGGCGGACGCCCGCGGACACGCACATCTCGACGAGGCGCTCGAAATCGGGGTGCTGCGTGGGTTCGCCGCCGGTGAGGTTGATGATGCGGCGGTCGGGCGCGACATGGTCGAGGTGCCGCAGAATCGCGGCGAGCTCCTCCTCGGACATGTGGTACGCGCCCTCGTTCTTGTTGTGCGTGTAGCAGATCGGGCAATCGAGGTCGCATTTCGAGGTGATCGGCACGACCGGCAGGTGATTACGTTGCTCGTGCTGCTCGCACGGGCCGCAATCGTAGGGGCAGCCGGCGGAGACGGGGCGCGGCGCCGCGGGGCGCTCGAGGACGGAGGTGCTCCGGACGGTCTCCTCGTACCAGTCCGCGGAGCTCGAGAGGAGCACCTCCTCCGGCCCGTGCTCGTCGCAATGTTTGCGCAGGTAAACCTCGCCCGCGACGCGGACGGTCTCGGCCGGGACGGCGCGCTTGCACGTCCTGCAGAGGCCCGTCGTCGCGGCCAGGATCACGCCTTCGTCGCTTCCGTCTGCCATGGTCGCCCGAGCCATCTCCGGACCGCAAAATCGGTCGTGTGAATGAGGAAAAACCCGAAGACGAGGTTCGTCACCCAGGTGGCCCAGAGGGCCGGGGTGAGGCGCGCGACGGGCGGGAAAGGCCGGTGCGCGAGGTTCACGTTGAGCGTGGGCGGGGTCGCGTAATACGCGAGCACGACCATCGCGGCGAGGAAAACAAACGAGGCCCAGGGAGCCCAGCGCGGCAGGCCCGAGCGGCGGACCTCGAGGGCGCCCACGACGAGCGGGGTGATGTGCACGAGCACGGAGGTCCAGGTGGTCGTGCCCGTCTCGCAGAGGTCGAAGAGATATCCCCAGACGCCGGCGCCGAGGTGGAAAGAAAACCCAAAAAGGACAAGCGCGGGCCTCTCGAGCAGCACGCCGACGGCGAGGACGGCCGTGGCCACGTGGCAGGCATAAAGCATCTCGGGCAGGAGCCCGAACGGCATCTTGGAGATCACCGCGTGCAGGACGAGGATCACGAAGAGGAGGACCCCGACCCAGCGCGGCGTCACAGGCCCCCCGTGATGGGCAAGACGGAGCCGGTCATCCATCGATTGTGGAGCGCGAGGCGGGTGATGGCGCGCGCAGCCTCGGCGGGCGCGCCGGTCCGCTGGAGGGCGCTGTACCGCTTGTAATCGGCGAGCCGCGCCGGATCGAGCCCCGCGGAGATGCCGCCGCCGAGCGCGCCGAGCAGGACGAGGTTCAAGCGGACGTCCCTCGGGCCGAGCTCCTTGGCGAGGGCCTGGGTCATTCCGAGGCGCGCCGACTGGGTCGCGGCGAAATGCACCGATGCGGGGATCTTCGCAATTCCATCGAGCGCCGCCGTGAGCACCACGTCCCCGGGCCGGCCCGAGAGGTACGCGGCGAACGATTGCACGGCGACGAAGACGGAGCGGACGTTGACCGCGTGCAGCTCGTCGAAGCGCGCGTCCGTGACGTCGGCGAGCGCGTCCGTGCCCGAGACGACCGCGCAATGGACGAGCAGGTCGGGCGAGGTCCCCTCGGCGTGGAGCTCGGCGAAGAGGGCGCGGATCGCGGATGGGCTGGCGAGGTCCGTCGAATACCCCCGCGCGCCGGTCTCGGCCGAAAGAGCCTCGGCGACGGCCGCGCCGCGCCGGTACGTAAAAACCACCCGCGCCCCCGCGGCCGCGAGGGAACACACGACCTCACGGCCGACATAACCGCTGCCGCCGAGCACGAGCGCGCGCCGGGTTTCGGTCACGATGGCGCCTCCAGGCGGTCGACGTTCGGGGGCTCCGCTCCGACAAGCGGAGCTGCGCCCCCGAGCCCCAGCTCGTACCGCAACGTCTGATCCTCGCGCACGTGCCAGATCTTCTGATCGATGTAGTAATGGTGGAAGAAGATGCCCCAATAAAGGACGAGGAAGAGCTCGGGCAACGCGGCGCCACGCGGGAAAGGCGAGAGGCCCGGGACGACGCCACGCGCGGCGTTGAGCGCGAGGTATCCAAGCGAGACGAGGACGAACGCGGCATACGCCCCGAGCGGGCGCTTTCCAGCGATCGCCACGAGCGAGCCGCCTTCGTCGCCCTCGAAGCGGCGCCGGGAGACGGCGAACACGATGCCGAGGTAATTCACGCCGTGCACGGTCCCCCCGACGATCGTGCTCGCCATGAACGCCTGCTCGGGATCCTCGGGGTGCGGGACGAGCGGCTCGAAGGAGCCAACCACGAAGAGCGCGAAGAGCTGGAGGCCAAGCGTGGGTCCGAGCAGATAGAGGAGCGGTCGCCTATCCTCGCCGGGAAAACGGGTCCGCCGGTAGATGCCATAACCAAGCGTCGCGACGAGGAGCAGGCCAAAGAGGACGAGGCCAAGCGTGGCGAGAATGGGCGGAGGATCCGCGGACAAGCCGAGGAAGACACGACTCTGCGGGTGGCCGAACGAGAAGAGGCCAAAGGCGAGCCAGAGGGCGCCGTGCAAGAAGAGGCGATCGGTCTTGCGCGCCGGGAGCGTGGTGCGCGCGTGGTGCTGGTAGATGGCGAGGACGCCGTACGATTGCCGGACGGCATGGTGAAAGCTCCAGAGCGCGGCGACGAGGAGGAAGAGGTCCATCGGGGCGCGCTCGCCCGTGACGCGGCTGAGCGCAAAGGCGCCGAGGCCCGGCAGGAGCCAGGCGAGGCTCACGAGGAGCAAGCCGCGGCGGCGCGCGCGGAAGCCCGGGTCGAGGTAGGTGCGCGCCCAGGTGGCCACGAGGTGAGGGCCGTCGACGAGCAGGAGGAAGGCCACGAAGAGAGGTACGATCGCGGCCGGGACGGCGAGCGCGAAGGCCCCGACGAGCGCGGCGACGAGCGCGCTGCCGAAAAAAAACACGAGGTCGAAGCGAGGACCCCCGATGAAGCCGGCCTTCACGGGGGCATGGTACTGCGGCGGTGCCCAGGACACCAGACCACGAGGGAGGACCGGCGGATCATCGGCAACCGATCGGCGAACCATCGGCAACCGATCGGCGGATCATCGGCAACCGGGGCAACGATCATCCGTACCCGGGTCATGGATCATTCGTATCCGGGTCAACGATCATCCGTACCCGGGTCATGGATCATTCGTATCCGGGTCAACGATCATCCGTACCCGGGTCATGGATCATCGGCAACCGGGTCAACGATCATCCGTACCCGGGTCATGGATCATTCGTATCCGGGTCAACGATCGTTCGCCATCGCGGGAGGGAGGAGCGGCTCAGGCGAGGCGGCGGGATCGGCGGCTGAGGGCGAGCGCGCCGAGGCCGAGGAGCCACACGCCGGCGGCGCCGTAGGTCGCGGCCCCCGGGGCCACGACGGCGCAGCCGCTCTCCTCGGCGGGCGGAGCTTCCGTGGAGCCGCCGGCACCGGCGCTGCCACCCTTGCCACCGTTGCCGCCGTTGCCGCCGAGGCCCCCGGCGCCGCCGACGCCGGGGCTACCACCGGCGCCAGGGCTGGGGATGTCCGCGAAGGCCGGCGCGGCGAGGGCGAGCGGAGCGAGGAGACCCAAAACAATCAAGAAATGACGCATGGGCCGGAGGAGAGCAGAAGGCGCCCCGGGCGGCAAGGGGTCAAACGCGAGGCGCGCGACGACGACGCAAGAGGCCCGCGGCCATCAACGCCGCGAGGACCACGGGCAACGAGGTCTCACGGCCAGGCTGCGAGGAGAGGCTGCAGAGGAACCCATCTCCCACGAGGACGGTGTTGTCGTCACAGGCATCGCCGATTCCATCGACGTCCGCGTCGAGCTGATCCGCATTCGCCACCGCAGGGCAATTGTCGCGGTCGTCGGTCACGCCGTCCATGTCCCCGTCGCCGGGCGGCGGCTCGCAGGCGTCGCCGATTCCATCCTCGTCCGCGTCCGCCTGATCCGCATTCGCCACATCCGGGCAATTGTCGTCTTCGTCGGGCACGCCGTCCATGTCCCCGTCGGGCGGCGGCAGCGACTCGCAGACGTCGCCGATTCCGTCGCCGTCCTCGTCCGCCTGATCCGGGTTCGCCACCGTGGGGCAATTGTCGTCGCCGTCGAGGAGGCCGTCGTCGTCGCTGTCGTCGCAGGCGTCGCCGACGCCGTCGCCGTCCGTGTCCGCCTGGTCGGCGTCCTCGACCAGCCGGCAGCCGTCGGCGTCGTCATTCACGCCGTCGCCGTCGCTGTCGACGTCCTGATAGTCCGGCGTCCCGTCGCCGTCCGTGTCCACCACGGTGTAATCGATGCTCCCGCCGTCGACGGGCGCCTCGACCGTGTCCGCGAGGCCGTTCGTGCCATAGGGGCCGGGGACGACGCCGCTCATGTCCGCGAGGCCGTGGCCCGCCTCGACGCCGTCGGGCCAGCCGTCGGCGTCCGAGTCCGTGTCGCGGAACTCGTGAATGCCGTCGCCGTCCGTGTCCACCGCGCAGCCGGGCGTGAAGACGATCCCGTCGAGGAAATTGCCGACGCTGCCGCCCTGGGACGACGCGAACGCGAAGCGGGAGACGGTCTGCCCGGCGGGGACGACGTAAATACCCGTCACGAGCTGCCATTCCATGGTGCCGGTCGTGACCTCGGTGATGAGCGAGGGCTCGTCCTCGGGCGCGCCGACGTAGAACTGCATCGTTTCGGGGCCGGTGCGCCCGCGATGATAGAAGCGGTAGAGATAGGCCTGCCCGGGCGTCGTGGGGACGTCCTGGTAGAGGGTCGACGCCACGTTCGCGTTGAGCTCCACGAATTGTGTCCCATCCGCGGCGGGCACGCCGTCGAAGCCGGTCCCCCAGAACTCCAGCAATCCGTCGGCGGCCGTCGTCGTCCAGCCGGGCACCATGGATTGGTCGATGAGCTGGTAGGTGCTGTCCGGGATATCAGGCGTCTCGAAGCTGCCATTCACGAGGGAAATGGCGGTGTTGTCGCACTCGACGTCGTTGGGGATGCCGTCGTTGTCGAGGTCGAGGTCGACCGGATCCGGGACGCCGTCGCCGTCCGCGTCCGCGGCGTTCGGGTCGTAGCCGAGGAGGGTCTCGTGCAGGTCGGCGAGGCCGTCGCCGTCGGTGTCGAGGAGCGCGCATTGCGAGGGCGCGCCGTTGCAGCCGTAAAACGGCTCGATCTGGCAGACGGCGCTGCAGCCGTCGCCGTCGTTGTAGTTGGCGTCGTCGCAGGTCTCGGCGGCGTCGACCACGCCGTCGCCGCAAGGCAGCCGTTCCGGGCCGCCGGACGCGGCGAGCGGCGGAGGCGCCACGCAGAGGAGGCCGAGCACACCGAGAATGCCGAGCCCTCGCGAGGCGCCCCTCCGTGAAAGAATCCCGTGACGGCGAAAGCCAACCCGATCTCGATTCGTTGCCTCTGTCATGGTCGGACGCGCCTGGCAAGGGATGCGCCAGTCTGCTGACGCCGTGATTCCCGCCGTTTCCAGGTGGGAAAGCAAAAGGGTGAGGGGCGGTCGCCTCAGTTTCCACGGGAGGTTGATGTCTCCTGTCCTCAGGCCCCCTCACGCTTGACAACCCCCCTGCCCCGGGCGCTTCCATGGCGTGAGCCATGCCGGACAAGCACGGGAGCCTGCTCACGTTGTCGATGATCGTGAAGGACGAGGCCGCGACGATCGCGCGCACGTTGCGGAGCGTGAAGCCCTTCGTGGATCGGTGGGTGATCCTCGACACGGGGTCGACCGACGGCACGCAGGAGGTGGTTCGTCACGAAATGAGCGGGGTCCCGGGGGAGCTCTTCGAGGAGCCGTTCGTCGATTTCGCGACGACGAGGAACCGCGCGCTGGAGCTTGCGGGCACGGCGACGGAGTTCGTCCTCTGGCTCGACGCGGACGACGAGCTCGAGAATGGACAGGCGCTCCGGGCATTCCTCGAACGAGAGCGGGAGGCGCGGGGGCCTTCGCGGGAGGCGTATTACGTGCGGGTGGCGCTCGGGATCCACTTCGATTCGCCGCGGATCGTGCGGAGCCACGCGGGTCATCGGTTCCGCGGCGTGGTGCACGAGGTGCTGACGCACGACGAGAGGCCGCCGCCGAGCATCCGGGTGCCCGAGGTGCTGATCCGGCACCACCGCGGCGAGGCGTCGGCGGAGCGGAGCCGGAGGCGCTGGGAGCGCGACGTGGGGCTGCTCGAAAAGGCGCTGGCCGAGGATCCGGCGGACACACGCGCGGCGTTTTACCTCGCCGAGACGCTGCTCTGGCTCGGCCGGTACGCGGAGGCGGAGGCCGCATTCGCGCGGCGCATTTCGATGGGGGGATGGGCGGAGGAGGTGTTCGAGTCGTACATGGGGATCGCGCGGTGCGGGGTGGGGCAGAACCTGCCATGGCCGCGGGTGCTGACGCGCTGGCTCGACGCGCACCTCGCGGCGCCACACCGCGCCGAGCCGCTGCACGCGATCGCGATGCACCACGACGCACGCAAGGAGCACGCGCTCACGTTCCTCTACGCGCGCCGCGGCTACGAATTGCCGTTGCCAGTGAACGACAGGCTCTTCGTGGACGAGGAGGTGTACACGTGGAAGATGGCCGATCTCGTGGCCTCGTCGGCCTACTTCCTCGGGGAGTTCGCCGTCGGCGAGGCGGCCGCGCAGAAGGCCGCGAGGGCGCGGCCGGACGACGAGCGGCTGCAGAAGAACCTCGTGTTCTACGCGGAGAGGCAGCGGCAAAAGAGGCCTTCGCGGTAGGGCCCTTTCGTGCGAGAATGGGCCCTGGCATGACGAAACGCGCCCGCCCCCGCATGAAGACCCCTGCCCTGCTCGCCTTCGCGCTCGCCGCCGCGCCCGCCCTCGCGTGGGGCTGGGAGCCCATGATCGTGCAATACGATCCGCTGATCCGCATGCCAGGGACGCAGCCGCGGGGCGACATGACGATCGAGCCTTCGGTGCAGTGCCTCGGGTGTCACGCGGGGTATGCGCCGTCGATCGAGCCGGGGTTCGGGTGGAAAGGCTCGATGATGGGGCAGGCCGCGCGCGACCCGTTCTTCTGGGCCGCGCTGGCGGTCGCCGCGCAGGACTCGATATGGGCGCTCGGCAACCCGAACGGGACGGACATCTGCCTGCGTTGCCACATGCCGAAGGGCTGGCTGGAGCTCCGGAGCGATCCGACGAACGGCCAGGCGATGAGCGACTTCGATTTCGACGGCGTGCAATGCGATTTCTGCCACCGCATGGTGGATCCGTTCTTCGAGGACACGTTCCAGGGGATACGCGAGGGGAGCGACTGGCCGGGGTACTGGGACGAGACGAACATGAGCGAGACGATGTCGTCGGCCGGAGCGCAAAAGACGCGCGAGGCGGACATCCTGCAATCGCAGTCGCACACGCTGTTCAACGGCAGCCCGATGTACGGCGCGGATCATCGGCCCGTGAGCACGGACTACCGGGAGAACGGGGCCGGGCAATATTACGTGAGCGACAAGCCGGAGCGGCGCGGGTCGTTCGCGGACGCGCAGGCGTTCCACCCGATGCAATACAGCCGCTACCACAAGAGCAAGTATTATTGCGGGACGTGCCACGACGTGTCGAACCCGGTCTTCGCGAACATGTCGGCCAAAGGCACGATGCCGAACGACGGGACGACGGTGCTGCCGACGGAGGCGAAGGCGCCGGCGGAGTATTTCCACGTGGAGCGTACGTGGTCGGAGTTCATGCTGAGCGATTACGGGCTGCCCGGCGGCGCGCCGGGCGTGGGGCCGTACGCGCCGGACAAGTTCGAGACGGGGCAGCCAAACAACACGATCGCGTCGTGCCAGGATTGCCACATGCCGGACAGCGTGGGCGCGGGCGCGTCGATCGTCGGGTCGGTCATCCGGCCGACGGAGAGCGTGGAGCACCCGTCGAGCGGGCAACCCGTGCACGATCTGACGGGCGGCAATGCATTCGTGCCGTGGCTGCTCGCGAGTACAGTGCCGTCGTCGCCGAACCACGACGCGACGAACGCGGCGTTGCTCGGGCAAGGCGCGGCGGCGCTGACGCTCTCGCTCGACGCGGGGACGAAGCTCGACGCGGCGGCGCTGATCGCAGGCGCGAACCGGGCGATCTGGACGCTCGGGCGCGCGGCGAACATTCTATCTCTCTCCTACGATCCGCTGAGCGGCGCGACGTCGTTCCGGGTGCGAAACAACACGGGGCACAAGCTGATCACGGGGTATCCCGAGGGCCGGCGCATGTTCCTGAACGTGCGTGTCTTCGACGGCGATGCGCTGGTCCACGAGGTGAACCCGTACGACATGGCGGTCGGCACGCTCCGGGGGCTCGACCCGTCCCACGCGCCTTCGAGCCCGCCGCTCGGGCCAAATGAGACGTACGAGGACGCGCTCGTTTACGAGGCGAAGATGGCGAGCGCGCTGACGGGACAGACCCAATCGTTCCATTTCCTCCTCGGGACGGAGCGGTCGAAGGACAACCGCATCCCGCCGAAGGGCTTCCGGATCGCCGAAGCGGGGACGCGAATGACGGAGCCGGTCTGGGGAGGAGCGATCTCGCCGGGTTTCTTCTCGGCGGAGGAGTACACGGGCGGCTACGACGACGTGAGCTTGACGTTGCCGGCCGGCGGGAGCCGGGTGGAGGTGCGGCTCTATTACCAGACGACGAGCCGCGAGTATGCGGAGTTCTTGCGGGACGAGATCAACGGGACGGCGACGTCGCTCGGGAGCCCGGCGCCCTCGGGCGAGCCGAATGCATACATCGCGCAGACGGACCCGTTCTTCGGGGCGCTCCGGGCGTGGGGCGACACGATCTGGCAGATCTGGGAGCACAACAAGGACGTGCCGGGCGTCGCGCCGATCGAGATGACACGCGCGGAGATCCTGGTGAAGGACGTCTGCCAGGACGCGGGCGCGAGCGACGGAATGGCCTGCGCCGACGGCGACGCCTGCACGACGGGCGAGACGTGCTCGGGGGGCGCGTGCACGGGCGGAGCGGCCACGAGCTGCGACGACGGGAATCTGTGCACGGACGACGCCTGTGATCCGCAGCTCGGATGTACCCACACGGCGAACACGGCGCCGTGTGAGGACGGGAATGCCTGCACGCTCGACGATGCCTGCGCCTTCGGCGTCTGCACGGGGCGAGCGAGGGTGTGCGTGGACGGCGACCCGTGCACGGACGATTCGTGTGATCCGGTGGCGGGCTGTCAATACGTGCCGATCCCCGATTGCGGAAGCGGTGGCGGCGGCAGCGGTGGCAGCGGCGGCAGCGGAGGCGCAGGCGGAAGCGGTGGCGGAAATGGCGGCGCAGGCGGGAGCGGCGGCGCAGGCGGGAGCGGCGGCGGAGATGGCGGCGCGGGCGGGCGCGGCGGCGCACCCGCGAATACGCCGGACGAGAGCGACTGCGGCTGTCGGGCCGTCGGGCGCGACGCGGGCGCGGCGGGCGGGCTCGGGCTGATCGTGGCCATGGCCTCGATGGCCCTCCGGCGGCGCAAGCGGAGGAGCTGACGCCGCCAGAACGGGCCAGCACGGTCCGTGCATCCCCCCGCGCGGCGCGGCATGCGCCGTGTGCACGGGGGTATCGATGAAGCAGGCGCTCTTCGTCCTGGCAGGCGTGCTCATCCTCTTGCTCGTCGTCGCAGGCGCGAGCATCGGCACGTACAATCGGCTCGTGACGCTCGATCAGCAGGTCGAACAGCAATGGGCGCAGGTCGAGAACGTCTACCAGCGGCGCCTCGATCTGGTGCCGAACCTCGTCGAGACCGTCAAAGGCGCGGCGAACTTCGAGCGGGATACGTTCCTCCAGGTCGCCGAGGCGAGGACACGCGCCGCGGCCGTGACGACGGGCGGCGGCCCGCAGGCCGGGGCCACGACCTCGACGGCGCCCGAGGATCCCGCCGCGATGGAGCGGTTCCAGGCCGCGCAGGATCAGCTCTCGTCGGCGCTGGGCAGGCTCTTCGTGGTCGTCGAGCGATACCCGGAGCTCTCGGCGACGCAGAACTTCCGCGATCTCCAGGCCCAGCTCGAGGGGACCGAGAACCGGATCGCGGTCGAGCGCATGCGGTACAACGAGGCGGCGCGGGAGTTCAACACGGCGCGTAATCGCTTCCCGACGAACCTCGTCGCCGACATGTTCGGGGAGCGCTTCGCCACGAAGACGTTTTTCCGGGCCACGGCCGGCGCCGATCGGCCGCCCGCCGTGCAGTTCTGACAGGCGTTCATGATTCGAGCGTTCACGTTCCTCGTCCTCGCCGCGTGGCTGACGTTCGTCGGGCTCGCGCGTGGCCAGACGGCCGCCGCGCCCATTCCCCCGGCGCCGACCCGTCACGTCACGGATACGGTGGGGCTGCTCTCGCCGGACGCGCGAGCCCGGCTCGACGCGCGCCTCACGCAATACGAGCGGCAGACCGGGCACCAGGTCGTGGTGTGGATCGGGGACACGATCGGAGGGGCGGATCTCGCGGACTGGGCCGTGCGGACGTTCGAGGCGTGGGGGGTCGGGCGGGAGGGGCAGGACGACGGGATCGTGGTGTTCGTCCTGGCAAAGGACAAAAAGATCGACATCGAAGTGGGTTATGGCCTGGAGGGCCAGGTGCCGGACGCGATCGCCTCGCGGGTCATCCGGGAGGTGATGGCGCCGCGGCTACGAGCGGGGGATCCGGACGGCGCCATCACCGGGGGCGTGAATGCGCTCTTGCAGGCGATCGAGGGGAAACCCTTCACGCCCGGGCCCGGGGAGACGGCCGAGCCCCAGCCGAGGACGCGTGATTTCATCTGGATCGGCGTGCTCGTGGTCGCCTTTCTGGTGCTGTTCGCCGTGAATCCGTCGCTCGCGCTCACGCTGCTGTGGGTCATCACGCGAGGTCGCGGCGGGGGCGGCGGGGACGGCGGCGGCTTTTCGGGCGGCGGGGGCCGCTCGGGCGGCGGCGGGGCGCGCGGGGGGTGGTGAAGGTCCGGCCGCGCGATCAGCCGAGGTCGAAGAGGCCGATGTCGGGAGGCGCGAAGGCGCGGAGGGGGATCTCGACGCCGCCGAGGCCGCGGGAGACGAAGAGGGTCGTGCCGTCGACCTGGTGAACGCCGTGCGGAAAGCGGCGCGCGAGGCGGCCGCCGGGGACGACGAGGGGGACGCCGCCGGGCAGCGCGACCTGGCCGCCGTGGGTGTGGCCGCAAAGATAAAGCAAGGCGCCGCGGCCACGCGCATGACGGAAGCCACCCGGGGCATGGCAAACGGCGATGGTGAGCGCCGCGCCCTCGGCCGCGGCAAAAGCGCGCTCGCCGTCGGGGACGCCGGTCCAGGGGTCGTCGAGGCCAACGACGGCGAGGTCGTCGAGGCGGGCGGCGGCATTGACGAGCACCACGGCGCCGGCGCGGGTGAGCGCGTCTTCGAGGAGGGAATGGCGGGTCCAGAGGTCGTGGTTGCCGAGGACGGCGACCTTGAGGCGGGCGGGCACGTCCCTGACGCGGGCCTCGAGCTCACGCGCGCGCGCCGGGGTGGCGTCGAGGAAGACGTAATCGCCGCCGAGGACGAGGACGTCGGGCCGAGCCACGGCGAGCAGGCGGAAGGCCTCGTCGAGGGTCTTCGCCGACGTGGTGGGGCCGAGGTGGAGGTCGGAGGCGAAGGCAATACGCAGAGGTGAAGGTCGCGGCGTCGGGAGCGGGATACGCCGGTGGACGACGCGCACGGAGGAGGCGACGGGCAAGCGTCCCCAGGCGCGGGCGGGCCAATCGCCGCGGAAGAGGACCCGGAGCGCCGATTCCACGACGCCACGCGCGGCAGAATAATGGAGGCCGCGGCCGGCGGCGGTGAAGTGCATGCGCCGGAGGAGACCACGCGCCCCCGGGCGCCGGGAGGAGGGACGGTGGCGCTTCGGTGGAGTTTCGAGGGATTGACGCCGCACGTATTGCATGCGCTTCATGGGGCATGGAACGACGATTCTCTCGGGCATCCGGGCTCGTGATCGCCATGGCGGCGTGCCTCGCGGCGTGCGGCGGCGGCGGAAGCGGCGGCGAGGGCGGCAGCGGAAACGGCGGCGGCAGCGGAGGCGCAGGCGGGGGCGGAGACGGCGGCGGAGGCGGCAGCGGCAGCGGAGGCGCAGGCGGGATGGCGGGGTCAGCGTGTACGGCCGAGCAGAATGCGGTCGTGCAGGCATCGTGGCCGTGGCTCGGGTTCGAGGATGCGACGCCGGATCTGTCGAGCGGCGCGCAGGCGACGGTGGCCGTGGTGGATGCATTCGGGATGGAGCTCGCGTTCGACGCAGGAGGAATGCCCGCGCGGCTCGCCTGGCAGGGCCCGGATCTCGGCGAGGTGTTCGCCGTGGGGGACATGGTGACGGCGAAGCAGGAGGGGCAATCGTACCTCGTGAGCGGCACGAAAGGGCAGGCCGTGGTGATGCGTTACGCAAACGCGGATGTGCCGGCGGCGTTGCCCGCGCTGCCCGGCGGGCCGAGCCTCGTGCTCTCGCTCGCGTGCGTGAGCGAGCAGCCGAAGGACTGCCCCGAGGCGGACCGCCGGACGCTCTATTCGATCTCGGCGCTGCTCGGCGACGACGGGGGCCAGATCCCGAGCGGGGAGACGATGCAGGTGGGGAGCTGGAAGATCCACCACGTGAAGACGATGTACATCGAGCTCCACAAGAGCCCGGAGTGCACGCCCGAGCGGTTCTTCGACGGAATGGTGCAGGCGCTCGAGGTGAAGCCCTGAGCGTCAGGAGCGCCGGAGCTTGCCGCGATCGATCTTGCCGAGGTGGGTGCGGGGCAGCTCGTCGACGAGGAAGAGCTCGCGCGGGGCCTTGTAAGGTTCGAGTTTTTCCCTCACGAACGTCTTGAGCTCCGCGTCGAGCCCCGGCCGCGTCTCCCGGGCGAGGACGTAGGCGTGGGGCTTGATCAAACCATTCTCGTCGGGTACGCCGACGACCGCGCACTCCGCGACGGCCGGATGGCGGAGCAGGCAGTTCTCCACCTCGGCGGGGGCGAGCCATTTGCCGCCGACCTTGAGCATGTCGTCCCCGCGGCCGCAATAAACGAAATAGCCGTCCGCGTCCTTGCGCAGCATGTCGCCGGAGACGTACCACTCGCCGCGGAAGACGCGCATCGTCTTTTCCATCTGCTGCCAGTAAGCAATGGCGCGGGATCGCCCGCGGACCCAGAGCCAGCCGACCTCGCCGTCGGGCACCTCGCGGCCGTCGTCGTCGCAGATCTTGACCTCGAACCCGGGGACGACCTTGCCGAGCGTGCCCGGACGAACGTCGCCGGGGCGGTTCGTCAGGAAAATGTGCCACATCTCGGCGGTGCCGAGGCCGTCGCAGAGCTCGACGCCGAAGGTCTTCTTCCAGCGGTCGTAGAGCTCGACGGGCAGGGCCTCGCCCGCGGAGGTGGAGACACGCACGCAGGAGAGATCCTGGGCGGCCGCGTCGGGGTGCGAGACCATGTGGTTGATCATCGTGGGGACGTTGATCAGGATGGTCGGGCGGTGCTTCTCGATCTGCTCGAAGAGGGCGTCGGCCGTGCAACGCTCGGGGAAGAGAATGGTGCTGCCGCCGACGGAGAACGGGAAGAGCAGGTTGCAGCCGGTGGCATAACCAAAATAAAGCTTCGGGACGGAGAGGGTGCGATCACCCGGGCCATAACCGAGGACGCGCTTGCCGAAGAGCTCGGTCGTGTTGACGAACGAGGCGTGCGTCTGCACGGCCGCCTTGGGCCGGCCGGTGGTGCCGCCCGAGAAGATCCATATCGCGGCGTCGTCGCGGTGGCTGGGGAAGAGGTCGATGGTATCGGGCGCGGCCTCGGCGAGGGCCTCGAACGAGGCATGCGGCTCGGTGGTCTCTCCGCCGCCGACGACGAGGATGCGGCGGAGGTGCCGCGCGCCCTTCGTGGCCTCGACGAACGCGGCGAGGTGATCGGCGTGGACGACCGCCACGGCGGCGCGCGTGTAATCGTAGAAGTAGGCGATCTCGTCGGGCTTGAGGTGGCAATTCACCATGACGACGACGCCGCCGATGGCGAGGGTGCCGAAGAAGGCGCCCGCGAACTCGGGGATGTCGGGCAGGGCGACGATGACGCGCTCTTCGGGATGAACGCCGAGACCCCGGAGGACGTGGCCGAAACGAGAAGCGAGGTGATCGACGTCGGCGTAGGTGAGGCGCCGATCGCCCGCGAGGATGGCAACACGATCACCGTGGCCCTCGCGCAGGCGCGCGCGGAGGAACCAGTCGGCCATGTTGAGGTCTTCGGGGATCTCGAAGGGTCGCTCCATGCGCCGGATGGTGCGACGAGGGGGCGCGGGCGAGCAAGGCGTTTCTAGGCAGGTTGGCGCCGGCCCCGCGGTACTGCCCTTCGCCGAGCTCACCCGCGGCTGCTAGGACCAACCCATGGACTGGGACGACGTCCGGCACTTCCTCGCGCTCGCTCGCTCGGGCTCGATCCGGGCCGCGGGCGCCTCGCTGGGGGTGAGCCACTCGACGGTGGCGCGGCGGGTCGATGGCCTCGAGGCGCGGCTCGCCGCGCGGCTGTTCGACCGGAGCCGGGACGGCTACACGCTGACCGAGGCCGGCCTCCAGATGCTCGCCAGCGCCGAGCGGATCGAGCACGAGATGGCGGCGCTCGAGCGCGGCCTGGTCGGGCAGGACGAGCGCCTCTGCGGCGAGGTGGCGCTGACCTGCTGCGACAACTACCTCGCCGATGTCCTGCTTCGCGAGCTGACCCGGTTCTGTCGCGCCTATCCCGAGGTCGAGCTGAGCTTCACCGTCGACAGCCGCCCCTTCGATCTGTCCAAGCGAGAGGCAGACGTCGCCATCCGCGCCCTGAGCCGCGGCGCACAGCCGCCCGAGCACCTGATCGGGATCAAGCTCGCGCCTGTGACCATCGCGAGTTACGTCGCGACCGTCCACGCCGAGCGCCTCGCCCCGGAGCTCGACGGCACCGAGCCGCGGTGGATCTCGTTCGACGATCGTAAAATGCAGGAGGTCCTGATCGCCGACTCGAGCTACCCGCACGTCCCGGCCTGGGGCGCCTTCTCGACATTCGAGCTCGTGGTCCGGGCCGCCTGCGAGGGCCTCGGGCTCGTGATGTTGCCAACCTACGTCGGCGACCGCGAGCCCGCGCTGCGCCGTCTGGCGCGGCCCGATCTCCGCCACATGGCCGACCTCTGGCTCCTCAGCCACCCCGATCTGCGTGACAACGCGCGGTTCCGCGCGACGCGCGCATGCATCGCCGACGCCATGCGACGCCACGCCGGGCTTTTCACAGGCGAGGGGTGGTGCACGGATGCACCCGGCCGTCCCGAAATCGCATCGGACGGCCCGGCTCGGCCTTCGTAAACTGAGGCGCATGACCGCAACCACCCGGACGAACGCCACCTTCTGGAACAAGGCCGCCGACGGCTACGCGCGCAAGCCCGTCGCCAACCCCGACGCCTTCGAGCGCAAGATCGCGATCACCAGGTCGCTCATGCAGCCCGACCACGTCGTGCTCGACATCGGCTGCGGGACCGGATCGCTGGCCTTGCGCCTCGCGTCGAGCTGCGCCCACGTCCACGGGCTCGACCTCTCGAGCGAGATGATCCGCATCGCCAACGGCAAGGCCGCCGCCCAGCGTGCCGAGAACGTGACGTTTCACACCGGCCCCTTCGACGAGGGCTTCACGGCGCTCGAGGAAGGGAGCCTCGACGGCATCTGTGCCTACAGCCTGCTCCACCTCGTGGAGGATCGTGACGCCGCGCTGGCCCGGATCCATCACCTGCTCCGGCCCGGTGGGCTCTTCGTCTCGTCCACCGTTTGCCTCGGCGACACCTGGGTGCCTTATGCCCCGCTGCTCCGCGTCATGCGCTGGCTCGGCAAGGCGCCGACGGTGAAGATCGTCTCCCGAAAGACCCTCGTGCGGGAGGTCGAGCGGGCCGGCTTCGTCGACGTGACCGGTCCCGACGTCGGCGCCGAGAAGATCGTCGCGTTCCTCGTCGCCAAGAAGCCGCGGTGAGCCGCGAGCTGGTCCTGTTCCCTACGGGCCGCGAAACCAGAGGGGCGCGAGGGCGATCTCGACGGCGTCGAAGGGTTCGGCGCGGAGGAGCTCGTCGTCGGCGAAGACGGCGATGTCGGTGAAATGGCCGTTGATGAGTTTCTTCACCTGGACCGTCCGCTCGGGCGGGTCGACGACCCAGAGGTAGGCGACGCCGACCTTGGCATAAAATGGGAACTTGATGCGGAGATCGTATTTGCGATTCGAGGGCGAGAGGATCTCGCAGACCCAATCGGGTACGACCGTGATGGGCCCCTCCGCTGGCACCTCGGGCAAACGCTCGCGGCGCCAGCCGGCGATGTCCGGCGCGACCTCGGGGCTGTTCGGGAGTTCGATCCCCGGCTCGATGAGGATCCACCAGCCGCCAGGACCGCCGATGCCCCTGTCGAAGGGACCGAAGATGTCATGGCCGAGCGACGACGAGACCCTGGCGTGCCCGCCGCGCGGGCGGGGCTGCGTGTAGAGGACCCCCTCGATGATCTCGCCCTTCACGCCGGGCGGGAGCGCCTCCAGGTCGGCGTACGTGGCGGGCTTCGTCTCGCGGGCGGCGCTGCTCATGGGTGGATCATGCGCGAAGGCGGGGACAAACGCCAGCGAGCTCAGGCCTCGGCCGGGGCCTGCTTCTGCCGCGGTCCGACGAGGCGCGATTGCAGCGGGGGCACGCGCGCGCCGAGCTCGTCCGCCCAGAGCCAGGAGCGTCACCAAATTCGTGCCCCCCAATCACCCCCGTTGCCGCCCGCAGGGGATCCGTTTAGACAAACTCGCATGCGGGACGCACTCTCCCTCATCACCATCGAGGCCACGAAGGACCACGTGGTGGCCGTCTTTCACCGGGTGATCCTCCTCGTCTTCGAGCGCGAGACCACGCTCTCGGCCGTGGCCGCGTGCCGGAAGGCGTTCGAGCTCCTGGAGAAGAAATACCCGGACGGGGTGTCGTGCTTGACGATCGTGGCGGAGAACGCGCCCTTGCCCTCGCAGGAGGTGAGCGACGCGATCACCGCCCTGGCCATGGGCGCCACGGGGAAGCGGATCCGGCGCTCCGCCGTGTGCTTCGAAGGCGGCGGTTTCCGAGGCGCGCTCGTGCGAGGCGTGGCCACGGGCCTGCAGCTCGTGGCGAAGCTGCCGTTCCCGCACAGGGTCTTCCATTCGGTGGATCTGGCCGCGGCGTGGCTCGCGCCCGAGCTCGGCGCACAGCAGATCGTGAGCGCCGTGGACCTCGCGCGCGGGAAGGTCGTGACGATGGCCAAAGCGCGCTAGAGTGCGCCCCGCCGTGACCCCGACGAACCGATCTCTCCTCCGCCTCCTCGCCTCGACCCTCGCGCTCGCCGCCGCCGCTTGCACGCCCGAGCCACAACCGAAGGAGCCGCTCGGCCAGATCCCGAGCGCCACCACGACGGCCAAGCCCGAGTGGATCCCCTTCGTGATCCGCGCAGGCAAGCCCGTGGCCGCAGACCCGCGCGAAAAACACCTCGCCGATCTCCGGCAGCTCACGTTCGGCGGCGAGAACGCCGAGGCGTACTGGTCGCCCGACGGCAAGAAGCTGATCCTGCAGTCGACGCGCGACGGCGCCGCGTGTGATCAACAGTTCGTCCTCGACCTCGAGTCGGGCGAGACGAAGCGCGTCTCGAGCGGCAAGGGCCGGACGACCTGCGGCTACTTCTTCTATCCGAAGGGCGACAAGATCCTCTACAGCTCGACCGAGGCCGCGGGCCCCGCGTGCCCGCCGAAGCCCGATCGCGCCCTCGGCTACGTCTGGCCGCTCGAGCCCCACGACATCTACGTCGCCAACCCCGACGGCTCGGATACGA
This sequence comes from Polyangium spumosum, assembly GCF_009649845.1. NCBI lineage: Bacteria > Pseudomonadati > Myxococcota > Polyangiales > Polyangiaceae > Polyangium > Polyangium spumosum. Next base: position 60,002 of record NZ_WJIE01000023.1, on the reverse strand, counting down.
AGCTCCTCGTCGGCGGACCGGCGTACGACGCCGAGGCGACGATGGCGTTCGACGGCTCGCGGATCGTGTTCACGTCGAGCCGCGACAACGACCTCGAGCTCTACACGATGAAGCCGGACGGCACCGACATCCGGAGGATCACGAACACGCCCGGCTACGACGGCGGCGCGTTCTTCTCGCCCGACTCGACGAAGCTCGTCTGGCGCGCGAGCCGGCCCGAAGGCAAGGAGCTCGAGGACTTCCGCGCGCTGCTCGCGAAGGGGCTCGTCCGGCCGACGCAGCTCGAGATCTTCGTGGGCGGGCTCGAGGGGCAAAACGCGCGCGCCATCACGAAGAACGGGCGGGCGAACTTCGGGCCGTACTTCCTTCCCGACTCGCGCCGCGTGATCTTCTCGTCGAACATGGACTCGCCGCCGGAGCTACGCGGCGCGCCGAATTTCGAGCTCTACGTCGTCGACTCGGAGGGGCCCGTCACCACGACGGGCGCGCCCGCGAGCGAGAGGATCACGTTCTACGACGGGTTCGACGGCTTCCCGATGTTCTCGCCCGACGGCAAGTACCTGGTCTTCGCCTCGAACCGCTTCGGCACGACGCCCGGCGAGACCAACCTGTTCGTGGCCCGCTGGGCCTTTGCCGAGAAATGACCTTCCGCTCGCGCGCCTTCACGTTCCTCGGCGGAAGCCTCCTCGCCGCGGGATGCGGAGCCGGCGAGCCCCCGCCCGCCACGCGCCCCCAAGCGCCGCCGGCATCCACCACCGAGCCCCCGCCGCCGCCCTTCGTCTCCCCCGCGCGCTGGTCGTTCCACCCGCCGATGCCCGCGTCGGCCACGGCCACGCTCGCGCTCGAGGATGGAAGCTGCCTGCTCGCCACGGCGGAAGGGCACCGCTTCCGCGCGGCGCGCGCCACGAGGACCGGCGCCACGACGACGTGCCTCGGGCGCGCCGAAGCCGCGCCGGACGTGGCGCCCGAGCCGATCGTGGGCATCACGTCGCAAGGAAAGGCGTGGCTGTTCGTGGGACGGAGCGGGCGCATCTACGAGGCCGAAGGCCCGCTCGCGCCGCTCCGACGCACGATCGCCGCACCCGCGCGGTTCACGCGGATCGAGAGCGGAGGGCGCACGGTGCTCGGCGCGACGGCGAGCGGAGAGCTCTTCCACCTCGACGAGGGGCCGACGTGGAGGCGCGTGGCGATCACGGAGCGCGTCTTCGACGTCGCCGTAGGGGACGACGGTCGCGCGCTCGCGCTCGCGTTCCCGGAGGCGCTGCTGACGAGCGACGATGGCAAGACGTGGAGGCCCGCGAAGGACGCTGCGCGCATCGGCGCGCGTCGTGTCGGGCGCACCGCGGAAGGAAAACTCGCCGTGGAGGGCCTGCTCGGGATCCTCGTGTGGGATCCGCAGGCGAGCCCGGCGTTCGCGCGGCGCGACGAGGCCATCACCACGGGACCGGGCTCGATCACGCTCGAGACCTCGTACGCGCCCTCGGCGAGCGCGGTGCTCGAGGGCCGCGCCGTGCTCGACGGTTTTCGTTACGTCGAGGTCGCGCTCCCCGCCGAGGGCGAGGACTACGCCTTGCTGACGGGCCCCCTCGAAGGCCCGCTCGCGCCGAAGCGCCTCCCCGGCACGAGCACGTGCACGAGCATGAAGCTCGGCGCGCGCGGCCGTCACGTGGCGCTCGGTTGCATGAAGGGAGCCGACGACGAGAGCGTCATCCTCGTGCGAACGAGCGACGACGGCGGCGAGCATTTCAGCGAGCCGCTCACGCTCCACACGGACGAGGCGTTCACCTCCATCACCGTCTCCAGCGAGGGGAGCGCGCTCGTCACGGGCGCGTGCAAGGCCCACGGCGCCGCCGGCGGATCGAGCGGATGTGGCCACGGCGCGCCGATGCTCGTGCGCCGCGAGGGTGGCAAGCTCGTGGCCACGGTCGCGGCGACACCACCCCTCGCGGGCGCGCCGGTCTCGCCTGCGTTCTCCATCGACGGCCGCTCGGCGTACTTCCTCGCGCGCCGCGGCAAGGACGACATGCTCGCGCTCTACGTGTCGCACGACGGCGGCGAGGCCTTCAGCGAACGCGCGCTCGACGTGTCGCGCGTGCGGGGTGACGAGAGCGGCACGTTCGAGGAGGGTCACGAGGTCCCCGAGGAGGAGACCGACGCCGAGCTCGATCCGCGGGATCCCTCCGCGCTTCGGCCCGGCGACGACGGCACCGTGGGCCTCACGTTGCTCACGCCGCGCGGGCTCGTGTACGTCACGACCGACGACGATGGCCGTCTGCTCGGCGCCGCGCGCCCGCCGGTGGATCCAGGGCTCGTCGGCGGCGCGGGCCGGCACGCGGTCGCGTTTTCGATCCGCGAGAGGCGCGATGACGGAGAGACGATCGGCGCGTGGGAGTCGCTCGACGGCGGCGCGACGTGGGCCGAGATCCCCGCCACGCAGAGCCTCGCGCGCGAGATCGGCTCGGGGCCGCTCACGCTCGTCTGCAGCAGCGCCGGTTGCCTCGTCGGCGACACGATGAGCCGCGTCGGATGGAACGGGCAGGTCGAAGCTTTCCGCTCGCCGCCGGAGCGCCCCTCCGAGCAGCGCCGCGTCCCTTCGCCGCGCACGCCCATCGTCTGCGAGCTCGATCCGCGCGTGAACTGGGCGCGTATCGAGGACGTCGATCCCATCCACGCGCTCGGGCTGCCCGGCGTCGATCAGCTCGCGCGCGGACGCGCTCTCTGGTCCGTGCTCTCGTTCGATCCCCGCACGGGCGCCGTGAACGTGACGGCTGCGCTCGGCCCCGAGCGTGGTCAAGGCGAGGCGCGCGTGACGACGCGTTCGCTCCTCGGACGCGCGCCCGCGGGCGCCGAGGTCGCGATGGACGTCTCGCACCAGATGGAAGGGTACGCCGTCGCGCGCGTGCGCTTGCCGCCGCAGAAATCGGCCGAAGGCCCACGCGCCTCGGGCCCCATGCGCGACATCGAGCTCGCCTGGGAGAACTTCATGGACGGCACCACCGCCAAGGTTCGCCTCCCCGACGCGGGCGTGTTCAAGGACGGAGACGTCAAGGCCGACGGCGCTCGCTTTCGCCTCGATACGGCGCTCATCTCGGTCACGCCGGGCGCGTTGTTCTTCCGGCCCCACGCCCCCGAGTCCCGCGACGCTCTCACGTTCCTGCTCGATCCGAAGGGCAAACGCAGGACGTTCCCGTATCCCCTGTGGACCAAGCTCCTGCCGAAGGACGTCACCGACATCCGCACGGACGCCGTGCTCGCCGGGGGTCAGCCGCTCGCGGTCGCCAGCGTCGACGACGACGACACCGGCCCGCTCACCTTCCTGCTCGCGCGCCAGGGTGAAGGCGGCGCCTGGTCCACGGCCGCGATGTCCCTCGGGCCGGGCTCGACGGACGACGGCGCGCGGCTCGCGCGGAGCGACTGGAGCTACCTCGGCAGCACGACGCTCGGCGACCTCGTGGTCTACAGCGAGCCACGCGCGGGCTTCGCCGCGGCCTCGTTCCACCCCTTCCGCAGCGACGGCAGCTTCGGCCCCGCCACGATCGTCCCCACGCCGTTCGACCTGCCCGACCCGCCGCGCGCCTGCACACCGGACGAGCGCCGCGCGACGCCGCGCTTCGCCGCGCACGCCTTCCTCGGCCGCGATCCCATGTACCCCGGCCGCCGCCACCCGGTCCTCGTGAGCGAGTCCCCGGCGAAAAAACCCCCGCTCACCGAGCCCATCACCCTGCTCTCTGCCGGCCTCGTCCTCCACGGGACCAAGGACGCGCCTTGTGTCGCGGCGTGGGAGGCGATCGGCCTCGGCCGCGTCCCCGTGGTCGCCGTCCTCGGCGGCGACCTCGCGCAGGGCTGGGTCTTCCGCCCTGCGCCCCCGAAGCCGCAACCTCCACCTGCGGCCGGAAAACCCGCGACCCAGCCGACCTTCGTGATCGAGCACCGCCCGATGACCTGCCGCTTCGATCCCGGGGCCAAGGCCCCCGAAGGCGTCGACAGCCAGCCCGGCACCTACGTCTGGACCCTCTGACGTCGACACCAAAACGGTACGATCGCACACGCGAATGACGCGCCGCACCTGTCGAAAATCCGACACACCTCCCTCGAGGCATGGTCGAATTTTCGTGTAATTTCCATTATTTATCGTTTCTGGTTGATTTGGTCCGGGATTCGCTTATGCCTGCGTCTCGGCTTTTCCGGCGCTTCCCGGCCGGGTAGCCCGGACGTACCTCCCGAGGGCCATGCGCACGTTCATCGATGTCCTTCGCGACAACACGGTTCATGCTGACCGTGCGGTCACTTTCGTGCGCACGAACGGCCAGGAGCGCCGCGTCGCATATCCGGACCTCTGGGCCGAGGCGAGCCGCCGCGCCCGCGCGCTCCGCGCCCTCGGCCTCGCCAAGGGTGATCGGGTCGCGTTGATCCTGCCGGAGCCCGACGAGTTCGTCCTGTCCTTCGTCGGCGCGCTCACGGCGGGCCTCGTCGCCGTGCCGATGTACCCGCCGCAGACCCTCGCCAAGCTCGAAGCGTACGGCGACACCGTGCGTCACGTGCTCGCGGCGTCCGGCGCGCGCGTGGTCGTCACGAACGACACGCTCCGCCCGCTCATCCAGGAGCACCTGCTCGGCTCGCAGAGCGCCGGCACGCGCCTCGTGCTCGAGCGCGAGCTCGGCGCGATCGATCCCGGCTCGGCGCACGCCACGTTGCCCGACGTCCGTGGCGAGGATCTCGCGTTCCTCCAGTTCACCTCGGGCTCGACCTCGCGGCCCAAGGGCGTGATGGTCACGCACGAGAACCTGAGCGTGAACAGCCACGCGATCATGTTCGACGGGCTGCGCTCCACGCCCGACGATCGGGGCGTCTCGTGGCTGCCGCTCTACCACGACATGGGCCTCATCGGCTTCGTGATCGCGCCGGTCTACGCGCTCGTGCAGGTCATGTTCCTGCCGACGATGTCCTTCATCCGCAGGCCTTCGCTCTGGCTCGAGTCGATCCACCGCTTCCGCGGCACGATCACCTTCGCGCCGAACTTCGCCTTCGCCCTCGCGACCCGCGCCGTCACGGAGGGCCAGGCCAAGGACTGGGATCTCTCGTGCATGCGCGCGCTCGGCTGCGGCGCCGAGCCGATCCAGGCGGACGTCCTGCGCGCCTTCCTCGCGCGCTTCGAGAAACACGGCCTCTCGCCGGAGAGCATCCTGCCCTGCTACGGCATGGCCGAGGCGACGCTCGCCGTGACGTTCCACGACCTCGGCAAGCCACTCGTCACGGATCGGATCGACCTCGCGACCATGAAAAACGGCCGCGCCGAGCCGGCGAAGGACGAGGCGCCCGCGCTCGAGCTCGTCTCGTGCGGGCGCCCCTTCCCCGGGCACGATCTCGTGATCGCCGGGCCGGACGGCGCGCCGCTCGGCGATCGTCGGGTCGGCGAGATCTGGCTGCGCGGGCCGAGCGTGACCGCAGGGTATTTCGGTGATCCCGAGGCGACGGCCGAGTCCTTCGGCGACGGCTTCTTGCGCACGGGCGACCTCGGCTACCGGGCCGACGACAACGTCTACATCTGCGGCCGTTCGAAGGACCTCATCATCCTGAACGGGAAAAACCACTACCCGCAGGACATCGAGCGCGTCGCCTGCACGGTGGACGGCATCCGCGACGCGCAATGCGTGGCCTTCGCGCGGCGCGGCGAGAGCGGCGCGGAGGAGGCGGTGCTCGTGGCCGAGTCGCGCCGCCTGGGCGAGGCGAAACGCGCGCTCGTCGAGGCGGTCACGCAGGTGGTGCGCGCCGAGCTCGGCGTGCAGCTCGCCGAGGTGGTGCTGATCAAGCGCGGCACGCTGCCGAAGACGTCGAGCGGCAAGGTGCGACGCCGCGAGACGAAGATGCGGCTCGAAAACGGGCAACTCGAGCTCGTGGGTGAGCTCGGCGAGGAGACGAGCGCGCCCCTCGATACCCCTTCCGTTCCTTCTCCCCGCGCGCCCGCCCGGGAGACCGAAACCCGAGGAGCTCTCTGATGGGATCCAGCCAAGCGGACGTCGAGGTCAGCTACGACGTCTCCAACGAGTTCTTCCGCCTCTGGCTCGACGAGCGCATGAACTACACGTGCGCGGTCTTCGAGTCGCCCGATCAATCGCTGGAGGCCGCGCAGCTCAACAAGCTGCGGATCCTCAGCGATTATGCGAAGGCCGGCCCGGGCAAGAGCGTGCTCGACATCGGCTGCGGCTGGGGCGCGTGCGTCGAGTACCTCGCGACCACGCGCAAGGTCCAGAGGGCCGTCGGGATCACGCTCTCCCGCGCGATGGCCGCGGAGGTGAATCAGCGGAACATCCCGGGCGTCGAGTGCGTCGCGGCCGATTTCATGCAATGGGAGACCGAGGAGAAATTCGACGGCCTCGTCTCGATCTGCATGATCGACCACCTCTGCTCGCTCGACGAGGCGCGGCAGGGCAAGGCCGTCGACATCTACCGGCGGTATTTCGAGAAATGCTGGCGGATCACAAAGCCGGGCTCCTCGTTCGGCTTCCAGGCGATCTTGCGCAATCGCACGCCGAAGATGCGGCCCTGGGGCGCATTGCCCGCCGATACGCGGAAGGACCTCGAGGATTTCTCGTTCTCGTCGAAGGAGATCTTCCCGAACGGCCTGAACCCGCGGCTGGAGGAGCTGATCCAGGCGATCAATCCCTTCTGGGAGGTCAAGACGCTCCACACGCGGCGGACGCATTACCAGCGCACGACGGCGGAGTGGCTCCGGCGCCTCCGCCTGAACGAGACCACCATCCGGGCGAAGTGGGGCGACAAGGTCTTCGACGACTACGACCGCTATCTCTCCACCTGCGTCCGCGCATTCGACATCCACTACAGCTCCCTCGTCCAGATGGAGCTCGAGAGGATTGGCTGAGACATGACTGAGAAGCGCGATCTGCTCGAGATGTTCAAGACCGTGGCCGCGCGCGTCGACAAGCGCCCCTTCCCCAACGTGACGCCTGGCTCCAAGATCAGCGAGCTCGGCATCGACTCGCTCTCGGTGATGCAGATCGTCGGCGAGCTCGAGACCGAGCTCGGGATCGTGATCCCGGACGAGGACCTCGTCGAGCTCGTCACGGTCGGCGATCTCTGCCAGAAGGTGGAGGCCCGGCTCGCCGCCGGCGGCTGAGACCTCTCGCAATGCCCCGCCGCGTCGTCGTGACCGGAATGGGCGTCGTGAGCCCCGTCGGGCTCGACGTCCCGGCCTTCTGGGAGAGCCTGCTCGCCGGGCGCTCGGGCGTCTCGTACATCCGCGCGTTCCCGACCGACAAACTCCGCAGCGACATCGCCGCGAGCGTCAGCGATTTCGACGTTTTGCGGTACATGTCCCCCAAGGAGGCCGAGGTCTACGGCCGCGTGACCCATTTCAGCCTCGGCGCGGCCGTCGAGGCCGTGACCATGGCCGCGCTCGAAAAAGCGTCCTCCGCGGAGCGGTCGCGCGTCGGCTGCCTGATGTCGACGGGCATGGGATCGGTCGACATCTTCGAGGAGCAGATCGCGCGCAGCAACGAGCGCGGGCCCCGAGCGGTGTCGCCATATTTCGTGCCCGGCGTCATGCCGAACGGCGCCGCCGCGCTCATTTCGATGCGTTATGGCTTCATGGGCCCGTCCTACAGCCTGGCGAGCGCCTGCGCGACGGGCACGCATTCGATCGCGACGAGCGCGCTGCTCATCGAGGCCGGCGAGGCCGACGTGATGATCGCCGGCGGCGCGGAGGCGGCGACGCGTATGAACACCGTCGCGGGCTTCGGCAATGCCCGGGCGCTCTCCAAGGCGTTCGAGGGAGATCCGACGCGCGCGAGCCGGCCCTTCGACAAACGGCGCCAGGGGTTTGTCATGGGCGAAGGCGCGGGCGTGCTCGTCCTCGAAGAGGAAGAACACGCAAAGCGGCGCGGGGCCAGGCCGCTCGCGGTCGTGGGCGGCTTCGGCATGACCACGGACGCCGAGCACCTCACGCGCCCGCACCCCGAGGGGCTCGGCCTCGCGCTCGCGCTCGAACGCGCGATCCAGCGGGCCGGCATCGGCCCCGAGGCGATCGATTACATCAACCCGCACGCGACCTCGACGCCGCAAGGCGACATGGCCGAGATCGTCGCGCTGCGTCGGGTCTTCGGCGAGAGGCTCGCGGCGATCCCGATGTCGGCGACGAAATCGATGATCGGCCACCTGCTCGGCGGCGCGGGCGCGGCCGAGACGATCGCGGTCGTGTGTTCGCTGCGTGATCAGGTCCTGCACCCGTCGATCAACGTCGACGAGCTCGATCCGGATCTCGGCCCGCTCGACGTCGTGCGGGACAGGAGGCCGGCGCGGCTGGGCTGGGCGGCGAAGTGCTCGGCGGGGTTCGGCGGGCACAACTGCGCGCTCGTGCTCGGCAAGGCCTGAAGTCGGGGAATTCCGCCTTCCCGCCGGGTCCTCGATGCCCTAGGTGCTCCGCATGAGCGCCCACGAAAACAGGCTCGCGAAGGAGAAGTCGCCGTACCTCCTGCAGCACGCGCGAAACCCGGTCGACTGGTACCCGTGGGGCGCCGAGGCGCTCGAACGAGCGAAGCAGGAGGACAAACCCATCCTGCTCTCGATCGGCTACGCCGCCTGCCACTGGTGCCACGTGATGGAGCGCGAGTCGTTCGAGAACGACTCGATCGCGGCGCGCATGAACGAGCTCTTCGTGAACGTGAAGGTCGATCGCGAGGAGCGGCCCGATCTCGATCAGGTCTACCAGCTCGTCGTGCAGCTCATGGGCCGGAGCGGCGGCTGGCCGCTCACGGTGTTCCTGACGCCGGATCAAAAGCCGTTCTTCGCCGGGACGTACTTCCCGCCGGCCGACAAGTACGGCGTGCCCGGCTTCCCCGCGATCCTCGAGGCGGTCGCGGACGCGTACAAGCGGAGGCGCGGCGAGGTGCTCGCGCAGGCCGGCGAGATCACGCAGGAGATCGAGCGCGTGGGCGCGCTGCCGCCGGGCGAGGGCGCGATCGGGCAGGACCTCTTGCGCAAGGCATGCCGGCGCCTGCTCGCGCGCTTCGACAGCCACAACGGCGGCTTCGGCTCGCGGCCCAAGTTCCCGAACACGATGTCGCTCGACCTCCTGCTCATGCGCGGCGCGCTCGAGGGCGACGCGGTGTCGAAGGAGAGCGTGGAGCTCGCGCTCGACAAGATGCAGAAGGGCGGGATCTGGGATCACCTGCGCGGCGGCTTCCACCGCTACTCGACCGACGCGCGCTGGCTCGTGCCGCACTTCGAGAAGATGCTCTACGACAACGCGCTCCTGCTCCGGCTCTACGTCGACGGCCACCGCGCGCTCGGCGACGCGCGCTTCGCGGAGACGGCGCGCGCGCTCGTCGCGTACCTCTTCGCCGAGATGCGCGACGCGTCGGGCGCGTTTTACGCGACACAAGATGCGGACTCCGAGGGCCAGGAAGGGAAGTTCTTCGTGTGGAAGCTCGGCGATCTGCGCGCGGCCGTGGGCGACGATCACGAGGCGTACGAGGTCGCGCGGGTCTACTTCGGCATCACGGAAGAAGGCAATTTCGAGGAGACGGGCGCGACGGTGCTCTCGGAGGTGCGCTCGATCGAACGCGCGGCGGCGATCGTGGATCTCGACGCCGACGTGGCGAGGCGCGCGCTCGAACGAGCGAGGGCGAAGATGCTCGCGGCGCGGGAGCAGCGCCCGCGGCCGACACGCGACGACAAGATCCTCGCGAGCTGGAACGCGCTCATGATCGGCGCGCTCGCCGAGGCCGGTCGTGCGCTCGACGAGCCCGCGTGGATCGGCGCGGCGAAGGCCGCGTTCGCGGCGATCGAGAAGCGCCTCGTGCGGAGCGGCCGCGTGCGCCGGTACTTCATGCCGGGCGAGGATGAGGCGCCGGAGGCGAGGCGCGGCTTCCTCGACGATCAAGCCTACGTCGCGAGCGCCGCGCTCGACCTCTACGAGGCCACGGGAGACCCGCGGTACGTGGCCGTCGCGCGCGAGATCGCCGACGCGATGCTCGAGCACCACGAGGACACACGCGAGGGCGGCTTCTTCTTCGCGCCCGACGACGGCGACGCGCTCATCGCACGCACGAAGGACGTCTTCGATCAGGCCGTGCCGTCCGGCGCCTCGATGGCCGCAAAGCTTTGCTTGCGCCTCGGCGAGATCGCGGACGAGACGTACGCCGAGCACGGGCGGAGGCAGATCGAGCCGGTCGGCCCGACCGCGATCGACAACCCGCTCGGCCTCGGCAAGGCCGTCGCCGTGCTCGACAGGCTCGTGCGTGGGACGGTGGACGTGGTCCTCGTGGGTGATCCCTCGGGCGAGCGGGCGCAGACGCTCGCCGCGGCCGTGTTCCGCCGCTACTTGCCGCATCGCAACGTGGTGTGGGTGGATCCGCGCCGCCCGGAGACGGCCGAGGCGGTGAAGGTGCTCGCCGAGGGCAAGGGCGCGCGGGGCGACGACACCGTGGCGTATGTTTGTCGGAATCGAACCTGCTCGGCGCCCGTGTCGGACGTGACGGCGCTCGAAGGGCTGCTCGACAGGAAGTAGTCGTCAGCGCTTCGGCTTCGCCTTCGGCTCGGCAGAGGCCTTCGCGGGCACGACGGCGCGCTCGGCCTCGGTGTGCATCGCGACCCGGAAGGCCGTGGTTTGTCCGGGGACGAGGTTCACGACCATCACCTTGTCGGGCGCGCCCTTGCGCTGGATCCTGATCTCGTGCTGGCCGCCGGGGAACGACACGTTCGTGTGCGGCGCGGGGCCGAGCTTGCGCTTGCCGTCGACGATGACCTGATCACAGGCCGGATCGCAGACGACCGAGAGGAAGCCGTCGGCCTTGATCTTCCGGGCCGCGACGCGCGCCGCGATGTCGGACGGCGGCTCCTTCGGCGGCGCGGCTTGCTGGACGAGCTTGACGTCGACGAGCGCCGTCGCGCCCGCCTTCACCACGACGTCGACCTTCTTCTCCGGGTAACCCTTGCGGCGCAGCGTGAGCTTGTGGGTCCCCGCGGGCAACTCCGCGCGCACGACCGGGGAAGGCCCGAGCGAGCGGCCGTCGACGAGCACACCCTCGCAGCCCGGGTTGCAAGCGACGGTGACGAAGCCCTTCGGCGGCGCGGCGTCCGGCTTCGCGGCGGGCTCGGCGCGCGTCACCTCGGCGAGCGCCGCGCCGGGCACGAGGGCGAGGGCGAAGAAGAGGGCGGAGGCGAGCTTCATCATGGCCATTGTGCCTCTTCGACGGCCCGCGTGGAGCGGCAATGCACGGAGATTTCACTCGCCGCGAGGTCGATTCCGACAGAGCCCGACCTCACACGTCCCGGCTCCTCTTTCGACCTTGCAGGTACACTTTTCCACCGGCGCAGGCGCCCCGGACTGCGCGCAGCCCCGGGCGAAATCGGGGGCGCGTTCGTCCGAGGGCGAGCACACCGTCACCTCGCTGCCGGAGTTGTCGTCGAAGTCCGTGAGGAACGTACAGGAGCAGGCGTAAGGCGAGCCGCGCTCCTTCTCGCACCCGGAGCCGAGGACGGCCGCGGCGAGCGCGAGCAGGAGCGCGGCGGCGCCATCATTGCGGCGCCGGTACATCCGCCGCCTTCTCGCGGATGTGGAACTCGACGCGCCGGTTGGTCTGCCTTCCGGCGGCCGTGTTGTTGTCGGCGATGGGCCGGCGTGGACCGAAGCCGGTGGCGCTCAACCGCTCCGGCGCGATGCCGCCCTTCTTGACGAGGTAGTCGAGGACGGCGTTCGAGCGATCGGTCGAGAGCTTCTCGTTGAGCTCGTCGGAGCCGCGGTTGTCGGTGTGGCCCTCGATCGCGAGGTGCTTGATCTCGGGGTTCACCTTCAAGAGGCGCACGACCTCGTCGAGGATCGGGTAGCTCTGCTGCAGGATCGTCGACTTGCCCGTGGCGAACTCGACCTTCTTCAGGATCTGGATCTCGTTCGAGCCGGTGACCCTGCGGATGAAGGTCGGGCAGCCGTTCTTCGTGGCATCGGGGTTCGCGTCGCCGGGCTCCTTCGGGCAGGCGTCGGTCGCGTCGCCGATGCCGTCCTTGTCGGGATCGTCCTCGGGGCAGCCGTCCTGATCGTCGACCTTGTCGAAGTCCTCGGGCGTGTCGGGGCACTTGTCGACGTTGTCGGGGATGCCGTCGCCGTCACGATCGGGCGGCTGCGGGCAGCCGTCGTCCGTGTTCGGCGGCTTGTGATCCTCGGGGTCCGTCGGGCACAGATCGATGTCGTCCGGGAGCCCGTCCTTGTCCGTGTCCGCGCCGTGCTCGGCCCAGCGCCCGCTCTTGAAGCGCTTGCTCGGCGAGGGCGGGTTCGTGTCCTTGATCGGGAACGCGTAACCGACCGTCGCGACGGCGCGGAAATCCGGCGCGTATCCGGGCGTGATGCGCGTGCCGCCGCCGACGCCGACCCACGCGCGTTTCTTCTGATCGAACGCGTAACGACCCTCGACCATCCACTCGATCGGGGTGTTGTCGACGTCGAAGACCGTGTCGCCGACGATGCCCGTGGAGCCGAAGATCTGCGCGCCGAGGCGGAGCGCGCCGCCGCGCAGCGGCAGGAAGCCGCCGAAGCCCCAGCGCCACTCGGAGCCGGATCGGAAGTCGTTCACGCCGCCCGGGGGCCGGAACTGCAGGCCCGTGTTGGCCACGATGAAGAAGCTCTTGAGGTCGTACTCGACCGCGACCTGGAAGCCGCCGCTCGCGCTCGAGTCGCCGGCGAACGAGTCGTTGTCACCCGTCGGGAGCCAGACCGCGCCTTCGAGGCCGAGCTTGAAGGTGCGCGCGGCGTTCCTCCACAGGAGCACGCGCGCGTCGAGGCGCATGTCCATCGGCGCCGTCGCCCGCATGCTGACGGTCTGCGATCCGGAGACGCTCGCGAGGTACGTCGTGCCGCCGTCCTGGAAGAGCACGATCGGCAAGTTCGCCTGGAACGATACGCGCTCGAGGACCTCGATGCCGACGTCGAGGTAGCTGATGAGCTGCGGGCCGACGGGCGCGCTGCTGCGCTGGCTGAAGAGGCCGGCGTCTCGCGGATCGTCCTGATGGTTCTCGATGCGGAACGGGTTCAGCGCGAAGCCCATGCCGAGCTGGCCGAAGAACCGCGTCTGCGGGTTGAAGTGCGGGCGCCAGAGCCCGATCGCGTCCTCGGGCGCGCCTCCGATGAAGAGGCGATCGAGGTACATCGTGGACTGCTGTGCCTCGGCTTCCGCGGGCGCGCCCAGGAAAACGGCGGCAGCCGCGATGGCGGCCGAGCAAGCCGAAGCGACGCGGCGCAGGAGAGACGTGCGACCGGGCTTCTGCGCGCGCTCGTCTTCGGGGCCTCGCGTCGCGGTGTCACCGGCGGACGATCGGGCTCGGGGATGGTCGGACTGGGCCATGGTTTTTGGCGTCTCCTCGGCGCGCGCTGCGCGCGGAAGCGAGAGGCCCGGGCGCGATCTTCGCGCGATGAAGCACCGGGCCCCCCGTGCAAGCGGAGGCTACACCAGGCGTGCGGGCCCATGGAACGACTTGCAGTGTAGGGAGAAGCCGCAAAGCAAGAGCTCGCCTTCCCTCTTGCGCGCGGCACGGGGACGGGTAAATCGAACGAGACGGAGGACGCGCGATCCAGGCCGTTTCGTGGTCTTGACCAGCGAGCGGACCTGTGCTTACTTTGCGCGCCCCGAAAACGAAGGGTTCTGAAGGGTCCTACGATGAAGCGCACGTTCCAGCCCCACAACACCCGCCGCGCGCGTACGCACGGCTTCCGGGCGCGCATGGCCACGAGCGGTGGCCGCAAGGTCATCAACAACCGCCGGCGCAAGGGCCGCGCGCGCCTCGCCCCGTCGATTTACAAGAAGTAGTTGCGGTTCACGCGAGCGCGACGGTTACGGCGCCGCTCCGAGTTCCTGCGCGTGCAGGAGGGCGGCGCCCGCGTCACCACGCGCCACCTCCTGATCCTGATCGCCCCCCGCCCCGACGACACGACCACACGCTTCGGCGTGGTCGCGTCGCGGAAGGTGGGGTGCGCCGTGCAGCGCAACCGGGCGAAACGTCTTCTGCGTGAGGTCTTCCGCAAGAACGCGGCGTCGTTCCCGCCAGGCGTCGACGTCGTGGTGATCGTGCGTCCGGGCGTGGACGAGCTCGCTTGCGCGGAGCTCGAGGCCGAGGTCCAGGCGGTGCTCCCCCTCGTGCGCAAGCGCGCGGGCGGCAAGCCGGCAGGCGGCCCCGAGAAACCGCCCCGACGAGGGCCGTAAAGGCTGCGCTCGAGCTTGCAAGCGAGAACGCGGGCCCCCAAGCTTCGCCTCCCGATCTCGTCTCGCCGGCCCCGCCCCGCATCATGCTGGCCAAGCTCCTCCTCCTGCTGATCCGCGTCTACCAACTGACGCTCTCGAAGGTGCTGCTCGCGCTCTTCGGCCCTGTTTGTCGCTTCGAACCGTCCTGCTCGCGGTATGCCGCCGCGTGCATCGCGGGCCATGGAGCGCTGCGCGGGAGCTTGCTTTCAGTGAAGCGCCTGTGTAAGTGCCACCCGTTCCATCCGGGCGGCTACGATCCTCCGCCGCCTCCACGGATCGGCCGCTCGCGCACGGAAGAGCCCGCGCGGCAGGGCCCGGATCGGAGCGTGGAAGGAGACGACCTTTCTTCCCACGACGCTCGACTTTCGCCGTGGAGCAGTGGCGCGATCCATGAGGCTGGCTAGTTTCCTCACGCATGCTCGCCAAGCGAGCGAGCTCGTCCGGGGTGATCACGCGGCCACGGGGCGAGGCAAGGATCTGTAGGGTTTCACGGCAAGGAGATTGCCGAAGGATTTCATGGAACGCGGCAAAATCGCTCAGTGGGTGCTCATCGGCATCGCTGCCATCTTGTTCTGGCAGTTCGGCGGCAACTTGTTCGGCGGCGGCGACGCAGACGTCCAGCCGAACACGTTTTACGACCTCCCGGCCGCCGATGCCCAGCGAGCTCCCGAAGAGACGTGCACCATCACCGGGCCCCGCTTCGAGGCCGAGCTGTCGTCGCACGGCGCATCACTTCGCCACCTGCGGCTCACCGATCAAGCGAAGTACTCGAAGAACGGGCAGCCGATCGATCTCGTGACGACCTCGCGAGAGTGGCGGAGCCCGCTCCGGACGAACTTCCACCTGCCCGGCGTCGACAAACAGCAGGTCGCCGTCGACAACCTCGACTGGAAGATCACCGCGCAGGACGGCAAGTCGTGCACGTTCGTCCACGAGGGTCCGAGCGCGAAGATCACGAAGATCGTGCGCGAGACGGGCAAACCCTTCGAGCTCGAGATGGCGGTCGAGGTGCAGAACCTCGCCGCCGAGCCGCTCAAGCATCGCCTCACGGTGGAGCAGACCTCGTGGCGCACCTCGAAAGAGGTCGAGGGCAGCCTGGGCCGCATCTCGGAGCACATGACGGACGTCCTCGCCGTCACGACCGAGAAGGTCGATCGCCTGCACGCCGACGCGTTCGAGCCGAAGGACTTCAAGGACCCGGAGTTCACGACCGAGCTCTGGCGGCGCAGCCCCGGCGCGGCGAAGTACGTCGGGGTGAGCAGCGTCTACTTCACGAAGACTGCGATCCCGGTCGAGGGCCCGACGCCGTTCGCGGAGACGCAGATCGAGGAGGACTGGGATCGCGCCACGTTCTCCGCCGCGAACCGCAAGAAGGACGAGAAGAACCACGGCCACGTCTACCGCGCGCGCCTCGCCTACCCCGAGGTCGAGCTCGCGCCGCAGGCGACGCAGACGTACAAGGTCCTGAGCTACGCGGGCCCGAAGGAGCGCGAGGTGCTCGCGGCCGTGGGCCCGGGCATCACCGAGGTGATCGATCTCGGCACGTTCTCGCCGATCGCGAAGGTCCTCGTTGGTTACCTCAAGTTCCTCTACAAGGCCGTCGGGAGCTGGGGCTTCGCGATCGCGCTGCTCACGATCACCGTGCGCATGTTGCTCTTCCCGCTCAGCATCTCGCAGATCAAGAGCAGCGCCGCGATGCGCCGGCTGAAGCCGGAGATGGACGAGCTCAACGCGCGCTACAAGGACGACCCTGCGCAGCGCGGGCTCGCGCTCCAGGAGCTCTGGCGCAAGCACGGCGTGACGAACCCGGTGCTCGGCTGCATCCCGGTGCTCTTGCAGATGCCCGTGTGGTTCGCGCTCTACCAGGCCCTGCAGACGGCGGTCGAGCTCTACCACGTGCCCTTCCTCTCGGCCCGGATCATCCCGGACCTCTCGGACAAGGGCGAATACTTCGTCATCCCCGCGATCCTCGGCGCGTCGAGCTACTTCCAGCAGAAGCTCATGCCGCCGCAGGGCGATCCGATGCAGCAGAAGATGATGCAGTACGTGCTGCCCGGCATCTTCGTGGTGATGATGCTCTACCTCCCCGCGGGCCTCGGCGTGTACATGCTGACCAACACGTGGCTCGGCATCGCCCAGCAGGTCGCGGTCGAGCGCTACCTGAGCCGCAAGACGCAGGGCCCCGCCGGCATCGAGGTGCGCGAGAAGCCCAGCAAATCTTCGGGCGACGAAACCAAGTCGGCGCCTGCTCTTGGAAAGGGAAAGGCACGTGTCCGTGGATAATGGAGCTCCCGGGAAGACCAGCGTGAACGCCGAAGGCACCCGGCAGGACGACGAGCGCGACGAGCGCGGCGACGAGGCGAGAGCCCCGTTCGAGGAGGATGGTCGCGCCGATCAAGCGCTCGACTTCGTCATCGATACGCTCGCGGCGATGGGCATGGACTGCACCGTGGACCTGCTCGAGAACGAGCCGGAGGATCCGCCCGAGGAGATCCGGCTGGAGATCGAGGGCAGGGACGCCGGCCGCATCATCGGCAAGAAGGGCCAGACGCTCGCCGCGCTGCAGTTCCTCGCGAACCGCGTGATCAACCGGCCCGGCAAGCAGCGCCGCCACGTGATCATCGACGCCGAGGGCTACCGGGCGCGCCGCGAGGAGACGCTCACCTCGATGGCCCGTCGCCTCGGCAAGCAGGCCGTCGAGGAGGGCAAGATCATCACGTTCGAACCGATGAACCCGCAGGATCGCCGCGTCGTCCACCTCGCCCTCGCCAAGTTCCCCGGCGTGGTCACGAAGAGCGACGGCGAGGGCGACGCCCGCCGCGTGCAGATCATCCCCGTCCGCCGTTAGGTGTCTCGAATCGATCGTGCGGGGCGTTGCTCGCGCGATCCACCGCCTCCACACGCTCCATGATCGGTTGACAGCGTGGGGACGGTATGCATAATGCCGCTCCCTCGTCGTCTCCGGCAGGCGTGGAGCCGTTTGCCCCAACAGCCGGGACCCTCCCCAGTCGAAGGACCGCGACATGCTCACCTCGAACGTACTTGCGAAGATCGAAACCCCGCAGCTCCGCCAGGGGCTCCCGGAGTTCCGCGTCGGCGACACCGTGCGGGTCCACTACCGCATCGTCGAGGGCGAGAAGGAGCGTATCCAGGTCTTCCAGGGCGTCGTCCTGAAGCAACATCGGGCCGGTGCGCGCAGCACCTTCACGGTCCGCAAGGTGAGCTTCAACGTGGGCGTGGAGCGCATCTTCCCGATGCACAGCCCCCGTATCGACAAGATCGAGGTGGTCTCGCGCGGCGTCGTTCGTCGTTCGCGCCTGTTCTACCTCCGCTCGCTGGCCGGCAAGGCCGCCCGCGTGCGCGACGCCAAGGACGGCTGATCCGATAGGCCCCACCTCGGGGCCCATCACCTCCGCTCCGCTCTCTCCCGAACACACCACGAAGGGTGTCCCAGGGGCCGATCCGGCCCAGGACACCCTTTCGTGTTTGGGCCGCCGTCTCCGCGCTGCGAGACACCCGCGCCGCAGGACTTCGTCGCTCGAGCGCCCACGCCCGCGACCCAGGAGGCGCGCCGCGCTGCGTCGTGATCCGGGGGGCACGATCCCCCCGCCGAGGGAAAGAGCACTTCTTCTTGATCCTCGGTCCGGCCCCCACGGTATGCTGCCGCCGAGGCGGACGAGGTCTTTGGTCCGTCAAGACGAGAAGGACACTATGAACTGCCCGCGTTGCGGCGCGCCTGCCACACCCGCCGACAAGTTCTGCGCGATCTGCGCCTCTCCGCTCGGGCCCCCGGGGCCCGGTGCCTTTGGTCCTCCTCCGCCCCCTCCCGCGTTCGGGCAACAGGGCTACGGTCCCCCGCCGGCTCCCCCGCAGCAGGGGGGCTTCGGGCCGCCCCCGGAGGCTGCGGGCTTCGGGGCGCCCCCGCCGGCTCCGCCCGGCTTCGGAGGCGGCTTCGGACCGCCGCCCGCGGCAAACCCCGGCGCGTTCGGGCCTCCGCCCGCCCCCGCGTTCGGCGCACCCCCGCCGGCTCCGCCCGGCTTCGGCCCGCCGCCCCCGGCCCCCGCGTTCGGGCCTCCTCCCAGCCCGGCCGGCTTCGGCCCGCCGCCTCCGGCGCCGGCAGGCTTCGGCCCGCCGCCCGAGCCACCCTCGCCCGCGGGAGGGTTTGGCCCGCCGCCCCCGCCCCCGGCGGGCTTCGGGCTGCCGCCCGAGCCGCCCTCGCCGCCCAAGGGGTTCGGTTTGCCGCCTGCGCCGCCCGGCTTTGGTCCGCCCCCGCCGGCCCCGGCAGGGTTTGGCCCGCCTCCCGAGCCGCCTCCCTCGCCCGGGGGGTTCGGCCCGCCGCCTCCCGCGCCGGCCGGCTTTGGCCCGCCGCCTGGGCCGCCCGCCGGTTTTGGTCCGCCGCCTGCGCCGCCCGGCTTTGGTCCGCCGCCTGCGCCGCCCGGCTTCGGGCCGCCCCCGCCGGAGCCCGCGGCCGCGGGTGGGTATCCGCCGCCGCCTCGGCCGTTCGGGCCGCCGCCGCTCGCGGACAAACCCGAGGGGTACGCGCCGCCGCCGATGCCCGAAGGTGGCTTCGATCTCCGGGAGCCGCCGCGCGCGAAGCCGAACGCCTCGACCGCGGTGCCGGGCAATCCTCCGCCGATGCCTGGTCGGCAAGCAGGCACGCCGAGCCCCGAGGGTCGCCGCGCGCTCGCGGGCTTCCTGGTGAGCTATCAGGACGATCCGCTCGGCAAGTTCTGGCCGCTCTGGCAGGGCAAGAACGCGGTGGGTCGCGCGGACACGGGTCAGAAGGTCGACGTGGAGATCGCGCACGGCACGACGTCCACGCATCACGCGACGATCGACTGCGAAGGTGGGAGGTTCATCCTGAGTGATCTCGGCTCGACGAACGGCACCTTCCACAACGAGGAAGCCATCGGCTTCAAGGGCAGGCGCGAGCTGCGTGACGGCGACAAGATCCGCTTCGGCGGCTTCAGCGTCATCACCATCATCGTGACCGCTCGGACCTAGGGGTCGCGCGGAGAAGCCCCGTGCGAAACGCCCTCTTCACCCTACCCCGCTCCTCGACGAGATGACGCACCCGCGCGCTCGCGTGACCCGGTGCGCCCGCCGAGGACCCCATGTTGGAGGCTCAAGCATGAACCCGTTGCCCCACGGAGCCGCCCGCGCAGGCGTTCGATCTGCGCGCAAGAACGCTCCCCTGTTCGCGCTCCCCGCGCTCGCGGCGCTCGCGGCGATCCTCTTCGCTGCCGCGCCCACCTTCGCCGCACCGGAGGCCAAGATCCTCCGCATCGATCCGCGTACGAGCACGGTCGACGGCTCGCCCGTGCTCACGACCGTGATCGACCTCGTCCAGAACAAGCGCATGTCGGACGCGACGCGGCCCTGCGCGGCGCTGAACGGCGACGCGTTCAACGACTGCGTGGCGAACGCCGTCGAGCAGCCGAACGCGCTCTACTCGTCGTTCGACTTCCCGGAGAAGAACGCGATCCTCACGGTCGTCGTCGACGGCTCCGACACCGCGGCCCGGTTCGAGTCGAAGGCGCGCTGGGGCGAGAGCACGAGCCAGCCTGGCGTGGGCACCGCGTGGCTCATCCTCATCGACGCCGCCTCCTCGATGGGCACGCGCTTCGACGAGGCGAAGGCCGTCGCGACCGCGTTCATCAACGCGATGGGGCCGAACGACATCGTCAACGTGATGTTCTTCAACGACAAGAGCGTCGTCGAAGACTCGAAGTGGGTGAACAACAAGCAGACGGCGCTCCAGACGATCACCGCCGTCCCCAAGACGTTCCCCACGCAAGGCCGCACGCGCCCGCTCTTCAACATCATCAAGACCGCGGCCACCGACGGCTTCAAGGAGCTCGGCAACGTCGGCTCGAACGTCGTCGTGCCGATGCACCAGGCCATGGTCGTGCTCTCGAACGGCGCGGCCGGCGCCGATCCGAGCTCGAACTCCGCGGCCTCGAACCTGCTCAAGGACTACCTCACGAAGGGCCGCTTCCCGGAGAACAACGAGGTCCTCCCGAAGACGCCGGTGCCGGTCATCTCGATCTGGTTCCCGAGCAAGCTCGTCGAGGAGTTCACCGCGAACTCGCGCGAGTTCATGGAAGGGCTCGCGAACCCCGAGATCGGCGGCTTCTACTCCATCGTCCGCGACCGTCAGGAGTCGCGCGCGGCCAACATCGTCAACGCCGTCCGCTCGCGCTTCAACAAGATGCACATCGTCAAGTGGCGCGTCTCGTGTGTCGCGCTGAGCTTGACGCAGACCATCCGCCTCGCGTTCCTCAACACCGATCCCCCGATCGCCGGCGACGCGACGTTCCAGAACGTGCCCGTCGGCATCGATCCCTCGCAGTGGCCGCTCGACGTCGACCGCGAGGCCACCGAGCGCGCCGCGCAGAAGGACCCCGTCCACCCGGGCGGCACCGTGAAGGTCTTCGGCAACTTCTGCTGGGGCGGCAACATGCAGCGGGCCGAGCTCTACATGGTCCCGAAGAACCAGCCCGCGCCCGCCTCGCTCCAGGGCGGCAGCATCGACGACGCGAAGAAGGCGCAGCGCACGCTCATCGAGCAAGGCATGCGCGGCAAGGCCATCACGGCCGGCGAGAGCATGGTCGAGTTCGAACTGCCGAACACCGACAAGTTCCTCTCCGGCAAGGGCGATCAGATGACCGCCCGCCTCGTCGTCTACGACAACCAGGCCAAGCGCACGAGCGCCATCACCGCCGACAAGATCATCACGGTGAAGGCAAAAGAGGCGCCGCTGCCCTACCTGCTCATCGGCGCCATCACCTTCGGCGGCGTGGTCCTCGTCCTGCTCGTCGTCTCCATCTTCCGCAGCGGCGGCAACAAGCGCCGCGCCGGCGCCTCGCCCACGACGGCTCCGCGCCCGGTCACCCCCGCGCCCGGCCCCATGCCCGGCGGCTACGCGCCCGCCGTGCCCATGGGCGGCGGCATGCCCGGCATGGGCGGCCCCGATTTCGGCGGCGGCTACGGTCCGCCTCCGATGGGCGGCAGCCCCATGGGCGGCGCCGCAAACCGCGCGGTGCTCTCCGGCGCGCTCGGCATCTTCACCTTCAACCCGGGCACGGAGATGCGCGTCGGCCGCGACGCCGCGACCTGCCAGATCGTGGTGAACGAGCCACGCGTCTCCGGCAGCCACGCCGTCGTCAAGTTCGAGAGCGGCCAGCTCTTCGTGCGTGACGAGAACTCGAACAACGGCACGAGCATCAACGGAAACCGCATCCCGCCGCTCGTGTGGACGCCGGTCCCGCCCGGCTCGATGCTGCGCTTCGGCCCCATCGAGTTCAACGTCCGTTTCGAGTAGTCTGACCTCGAACGATCCTCCCGGCCCCAAAGCCCCGGCCCCCTCGCGATGAGCCAACCTCAGGCCCTCGGAACACGCGTCCGGATCGAGTTCGCACAGGCCAGCGATCCGGGCCGTGACCCGAACAAGCAGGTCAACGAGGACTCGTGCGGCTACGCCGACACGCGCTTCGGCCACCTCGTCGTCCTCTGCGACGGGATGGGCGGGCACTACGGCGGCCGGGAGGCGAGCCGCACCGCGATCGCCACGATCTTCGAGGTCATCGACCAAGCTCCGCCCGGCACGACGGCCGCGCTCGCGCTCAAGGCCGCGGTCGAGGAGGCCGGGCGGCGCGTGTATGCGCTCGGCGGGCCGCCCGAGAACCGCGGGCGGCCCGGCTCGACCGTCGTGGCCATGTTGATCGGCGATCGCGGGCTCGACGTCGCGCACGTCGGCGACAGCCGCGCCTACTGCATCCGCGCCGGCCAGATCTACCCGCTCACCCGCGACCACTCGATGGTGCAGGGCATGATCGACGCCGGCATGCTCACCGAGGCCGAGGCCATCGGGCACCCCGACGCGAACAAGATCACGCGCGCGCTCGGCATGCGCCCCGAGGTCGAGGTCGAGGTGCGGCCCGAGCCGATGGAGATGTTCCCGGGCGACATCTTCCTCCAGTCGAGCGACGGCCTCACCGACCTCGTCCTCGGCGTCGACATCCTCGGCGCCGTGCGCCAGGCCCTCGCCTCGGGCGCGCTGCCGCACGCTTGCAACCAGCTCGTCAACCTCGCCAACGATCGCGGCGGACACGACAACATCACCGTGCAGATGGTGCGGATCGTGGACCTCGTGCCGCGCGCTTCGCACACCATCCCGCAGGCGCCCGCGAACGCGCCGGAGCCCGCGGCCCTGCGGCCCGCGCCGCCGCAGGAGACGCGGCCGATGACCGCCGTCGAGACGGCGAAGAACACGTCGGCGATGCAGCTCGCCCTGCCTCCGCCCGTCCCTGTCCCCACGTTGCTCTCGTCGGGCGCCCCGGCATCGGCCTCGACCGCGCCCGACGCGGGTGGCCTCCCCTTGCCGCCGCCTTCGCCTTCGTCGCCGGGTTTTGCCCCGGTGCAGCCGACGGCCGTCGATCGGCCCGTCGCGCCTTCGCCCACGGTGCCCGAGCAGCCGCGCCTCGCGCCTTTCGCGGCCCAGCTCCCCTTGCCGCCGCCCTCGGCGCGTTATGCGCCTCCCCAGCCGACCCAGGTCTCGGGCCAGGGCCCCTCGCCGACGCGCCCCGCGGCCGAGCCCTCCCCGCCTCCTTCTGCGGCGCCCATTTCCCTGGCGCCGAGCGTGCGGCCCACCCAGAGCGGCATCGTGTACCTGATCATCGGCATGTCGGCGGTGATCGCCGTGCTCTTGCTCTTGCTCATCTGGGCTCTTTTCCTGCGCTGAACACGGGTGGCCAAGGCCGCCCGAGCGCGCCTATCCTGCCCTCGTCTCGCGGAGCGCGGCCGTCCCCGTTGCCCTCCGCGGACGTTCGTGGTGAAAGGTAGCCCGCATGGTCCCCGGCTTCGGCAAGCAGACCCTCACGATCGGCAGCGCTCCCACGTGCGACGTCGTCATCGCGGATCCCAGCGTCGCGCCCGAGCACGCGCGCCTCGTCCATCAGGGCGGCGGCAGGCTCGTGTTCATCGGCGGCGGCGCTGCGCCTTCGTTCGCGAACAACCGACAGCTCGCGCCGGGTGAAGAGGTCCCCTTCGACTTCCGCACCCAGTTCGTCGTCGGCCGCGCGCCCGTCCCGCTCAGCCACCCAGCGATCATCCTGTCGATCATGGCCACGGGCAGCACGCCTGCGCCTGCGGGGCAGCTCGTGATCGGCCGTGATCCGGCGCGCGCGTCGCTCGTCATTCAGCACCCGAGCGTCTCGAGCCAGCACGCGACCGTGATGCTCGATCGCATGCTCGTCGTCGACAACGGCTCGACGAGCGGCACCTACGTCGGCACCACGAAGCTCCAGGCTGCGCAGCCTGCGCCGATCGATCCGAACGGCGTCATCGCGTTTGGCCCCGTGCCCGTCCCGGTCGAGCTGCTCGCGCGCCTCGCGCAGGCCTCGCGTGGCGGCGCCATGCCCGTGCAGAGCGGCGCGTACGCGCAGCAGCCCGCGCCTGCGCCGATGCCGCAGACCAACGTCGCGATGCCGCAGCAGGGCTACCCCTCCATGCCGCAACAGCAAGGATATCCGCCCGTCTCGGGCGCGCCGCCTGCGGCAGGAGCGCCTGGCAAGAAGAACAAAACCGTCCTCGGCCAGCTCGATTTTGCGGGCCCGAGCGGCGGTGGGCAGAAGAGCATCGGCCGCACGCCCGACAACGACATCGTCATTCAGCACCCGCAGGTCTCGAGCCGCCACGCGCTCGTGCACCAGATGAACGGGCAGCTCTTCGTCGAGGATCGCGGCAGCGCCAACGGCACCTACGTCCGCGGCCATCGCATCCCGCCGGGCCAGAAGATCGGCATCCAGAGCGGCGAGAAGTTCTTCATCGGCCCGATGCCGCTGCAGATCGAGCTCGGCGCGACGGGCGCGGTCCAGGTCGTGCAGGAGGAGTACTCGGCCGATCGCTGGGCGGGCAAACCTCTCTACGAGATCGAGGCGTGGAGCCTGGTCCTCGAGGTCCCCGATCGCGACAACCCGAGCGAGATGAAGCGCCTGCTCGACGACGTCTCGTTCAAGGCGCTGCCGGGCGACATGATCGCGCTCATGGGCCCTTCGGGCGCGGGCAAGACGACGCTCTTGCTCACGCTGAACGGCTACCTCCCGCCCACGAGCGGCGTCGTGCGCATCAACGGCGAGGACCTCTACAACATCTACGACAACCTGCGCGGCTCGATCGGCTACGTCCCGCAGGACGACCTCGTGCACCCCGAGCTCACGGTCTTCGAGGCCGTGAAGTACAGCGCGAAGTTCCGCCTCCCGCCCGACTACTCCGAGGAGGAGATCGACGCGCGCGTCGAGCAGACGATCAAGGACCTCGGCCTCGAGGGCGTGCAGAACCTCCAGATCGGCAAGCCCGAGAAGAAGATCCTCTCCGGTGGTCAGCGCAAGCGCGTCAACATCGCGCTCGAGCTCGTCACCGACCCCGTCATCCTCTTCCTCGACGAGCCCACCTCCGGCCTCGCCGCCGACGACACCACCGCGCTGATCACGCTCTTGCACGACCTCACGAAGGCGACGGGCAAGACGATCATCATGACGATCCATCAGCCGGCGAAGGACGAGTACGAGAAGTTCACGCACACGCTGATCATGGGATACGGCGGCGTGCCCATGTTCTTCGGCTCGACGCACGGCGAGTCGTACCGCTTCTTCGGCACGTGGAAGGAGCGCCAGGGCCAGCGCAACGACATCGACAACCCGCGCGACATGTTCGAGATGATCGCCTCGCGCGAGAAGGCCATCTACGACCAGATGCGCGCGCGGGATCCGAACGTGCCGCGTGGTCACGCGCGCAAGACCGCCGCGCTCGAGTGGCGCCGCGAGTACTTCAGCGATCAGAACCCGACCTACCGCAAGATGTACACGGGCCGGCGCGAGATAGGCGCCGGCCAGGGCCAGCGCGCGATCCCCGAGCGGCGCGCCACCACGAAGGGGCAGCTCGGCCTCTTACTCTCGCGTTACTTCAAGACGAAGATACGAGACACCGCGGGCACGGTCATCATGCTCGCGCAGGCGCCGATCATCGGCATCCTGCTCGCGATCGTGTTCGGCTGGCAGGAGAAGGCCGTCCCGGCGTGGTGCCTCGGCGCGCTCCAGGAGCTCGGCAAGAAGTTCGGCGGTGACACGAGCACCGGCGACATCTTGAAGGGCATGACGGCCACCGCCGACAACACCGGCGCCATCTTCTTCCTCGTCGTCGCCTCGGTCTGGTTCGGCACCTCGAACGCGGCGCGCGAGATCGTCGCCGAGCGGGCCATCTACATGCGCGAGCGCATGGTCACGCTCGGCCTGCTCAACTACGTCCTGTCGAAGTACATCCTGCTCGCGTTCTTCTGCGTCGTTCAGTGCACGATCCTGCTCGCGATCGTGTTCTTCACGCTCGGCTTCCACGGCGGGGCGCCGGCGTTCTTCGCGCAGCTCGCTTCGCTCGTGGCCACCTCGCTCGCGGCCGTCGCGCTCGGGCTCCTCCTCTCGACCGTCGTCACCTCCTCCGAGGCGGCCATGGCCTTGACGCCCATCGCGCTCATCCCCCAGGTTGTCCTCGGGGGGCTCATGGTCCCGATGACGACGGTGCCCCACCTCAAGCCCCTCATGATGATCATGCCGGCCCGCTGGGGCTTCGAGGGATCCATCGTCCACGAGCGCATCGCGCTCAAGGAGGATCCCTCGTGGGTCATCGACCTCGGCCGCACGGAGAGCGCGCCTGCCGACTTCATCGAGGCCGGCAAGTTCAAGTGCTCGATCGCGCAGATGGCCTCCGACAGCCTCGCGGGCGGCTGGGGCTTCACGAACTACGAGAACACGTGGCTGCCCTTCGCGGTGCTCGGGGGCTTCACGATCTCCCTCGTCGTCGTGCTTTGCATCATCTTGAAGCGCCGCGATCCGGTATGACCACGTGAACGTCCTTCCTTGTCAGAAGCGCGCCTTCGCCCTCCTCCTCGCGGGCCTCGTCGCCGGGTCTTCCGCGGCCCCTGCCCTCGCGCAGACCGCTCCGCCCGGTGACGCGGCTTCGCCCGGCGCACCTGCGCCGCCGGCCTCGGGCCCCGCGATGCCGCGGCCGCTCAACTACCAGCCGCCGGTCTATCCGCCCGAGGCCGAGAAGGCCGGGCTCGAGGCCACCGTCACCCTGCAGCTCGACATCGACAAGACCGGCAAGGTCAAGAACGTCGTCGTCATCGAGCCGGCGGGGCATGGCTTCGACGAGTCCGCCGTCGAGGCCGCGAAGAAGCTCGAGTTCGACCCTGCGCGCAAGGCCGACGGCACGCCCGCGGCTGCGCGTATCCTCTACCGCTACTCGTTCGCGCTGAAGAAGGCCGAGCCGCCGCCCGACGTGGGCTCCGGGGACAAACCCTCTGCCGCGCAGGCCAGCGAGTCCCTTCGAGGTGTCGTGATCACGAGCGACGGCGACGTCCCGCTCGCGGGCGCCGCCGTCCTCCTCAGCGGGCCCGATGGGCAGAACGAGGCCACGGTCGACGAGAGCGGCGGCTTCCGCTTCGACGGGCTCGGGCCGGGCAAGTACCGCGTGATCATCACGGCGCCTGGTTACGACGCGCTCGACGTCACCGAGGAGATCGCCGCGGGCGAGGCCATCGAGGTCAAGTACCGCCTCGTCGCGGCGAGTGACGGACTCGAGGTCGTCGTGCGTGGCGCGCGCTCGCCGCGCGAGGTCACCAAGCGGACCCTCGAGCAGCGCGAGATGCTGCGCATCCCCGGCACGAACGGCGACGCCCTCCGCGCGCTCCAGAACCTGCCTGGCGTCGCGCGCCCGCCTGCCATCGCGGGCATCCTGCTCGTGCGCGGCTCGGCCCCGCAGGACACGCAGACGTTCCTCGACGGCACCCAGATCCCGCTCATCTACCACTTCGGTGGTTTGTCCTCGGTCGTGCCGACCGAGATGATCGAGCGCATCGACTTCTTCCCGGGCAACTTCAGCGCGCAGTATGGCCGCGTCATGGGCGGCATCGTCGACGTCGCGGTCCGCGCGCCCAAGAACGACGGCAAGTACCACGGCATGGCGCAGGCCGACCTCGTCGACGCGCGCTTCATCGCCGAGGGCCCCGTGCCTGGCACGAAGAACAAGGTCCGCTTCATCGCGGGCGCGCGGCGCAGCTACCTCGACGCCACGCTTGGCCTCGCCCTCGACGCCGCGGGCGCGGGCATCACGCAGCTCCCCGTCTACTGGGATTATCAGCTCGGCCTCGAGGCGAACCCCACGCCGAGCTCGAGCGTGCGCCTCACCTTCTTCGGCGCGGACGACTCCATCGCGCTCGTCGCGGATCAGCCACCGCCCGGCGAGCCTGCGATCAGCGGCAACGCCGGCTTCCACACCGGCTTTCACCGCATCCAGCTCCGCTACGACAACGACATCGACGACAAGAACCGCTTCTCCGCGGTCGCCGCGTTCGGCATCGACCAGCTCGACTTTGGCGTCGGCCCCTTCTTCTTCAACCTCACGAACTACAGCATCACCGGCCGCGCCGAGTACACGCGCCGCATCAGCAAGGGCATGACGCTGAACACGGGCCTCGACGTGTTCACGAACTACGCCGACGCGAAGTACCGCGGCCCGGCGCCGCCGCGCCCGGGTGAGCCCTCCGGCGGCCCCTTCTCCACGCGCCCGCTCATCGAGAGCGAGTTCAGCGGCTGGGTCACGAGCCCGGCGGGTTACGTCGAGCTCGAGATCGCGCCGACGGGCCGGGCCAAGCTCGTCCCTGGCATCCGCATCGACGGCAACAGCCGCACCGAGGGCATCGACGTCTCGCCGCGCGTCAATGGCCGCGTCGACCTCACCTCCAAGTTCCCGCGCTCGACGATCAAGGGTGGCGTGGGCGCGTACACCCAGCCGCCGCAGCCGCAGGAGACCATTCCTCCGTTCGGCACGGCCGGGCTCCGGTCGAACCGGGCGATTCATTATGCGATCGGCGCCGAGCAGGAGTTCACGCGCAACATCGAGCTCAGCGTCGAGGGTTTTTACAAGCAGCTCGATCGCCTCGTCTCGCAGCGCCCCTCGGCCGTCGGGGGCGGCACCGTCCGCGAGAACCTCGGCAAGGGCCGCATTTTCGGCGCCGAGTTCTTGCTCAAATACAAGGCCGACTCGAATTTCTTCGGCTGGGTCGCCTATACCCTCTCGCGCAGCTTGCGCACGCCGCTGCCGGGGGCCGAGGAGCAACCCGTCTCGTTCGACCAGACGCACATCTTGACGGCGCTCGGCAGCTATCGCCTCGGCGGCGGCTGGGAGTTCGGCGCGCGGTTCCGCCTCGTCTCGGGCAACCTCACGACGCCCAACGTCTGCAATTTCGAGCAAGAGGGCTGCATCCCGAACCGCGCGAACGCCCTTTACAATGCGTCCGTCGGCACCTACACCGCCCTCCCGTACAGCGGCCCCTTCAGCGAGCGGTTCCCCATGTTCCACCAGCTCGACATCCGCCTGGATCGTCGCTTCCGCTTCAAGAGCTGGCAGCTCTCGCTCTATCTCGACGTCCAGAACGTCTACAACAGCCAGAACGTCGAGGGCATCGATTACAACTTCAACTACACCGCGCGGCAATACGTGACGGGGGTGCCGATCTTGCCGAGCTTCGGCATTCGTGGTGATTTCTAGGGCGGATCCGCGAGGAGGGAATGGGATGAAGCAAACACGCGGTCTCCGACGTCACGTGCTCGGTGCTCTCGCCGCGGCGACGCTCGCCGCCCCGGTGATCTCTGCCGGATGCACGCCAGGCTGGGTCTCGTCGAACCTCGTCGATGGCCTGCGGATCTTCGCGGTCACCGCGGACAAACCTTACGCGCAGCCGGGCGAAGAGGTCCGCTTCGACATGACCTTGTACGACGGCTACCCCGATCCCGAGGGGGACGGCCCGCGCCCGGTCCAGATCCTCTGGATCGGCGGCTGCTATAACCCGCCGGGCGACCTCTATTATGGCTGCTTCCCGCAGCTCCTGCAGACGTTCCAGAGCCTCGGCGAGGGCGGCGGCACCCCTCCGCCCGGGCTCATCGGCTTCGGGCCCACGTTCACGACCACGATCCCCGAGGACATCCTCTCCCAGCGCCCCACGCCGGACGGCGGCTCGAAGTACGGCGTGCAATTCGTGTTTTTCTTTGCGTGCGCCGGCCAGATCCAGCCCATCGAGCTCGACCCTTCGGGCAAGGCGGGCTTCTTCCCGTTCGGCTGCTTCGACGCCGAGGGCAACCGCCTCGACGCCGACAGCTTCGTCCCCGGTTATGCCCAGATTTACACCTTCGAAGACGGCCGGACGAACCAGAACCCCGTCGCCTCGGGCATGACCCTCGACGGCGAGCCCATCTCCGAGGATTTCGCCGAAATGCCGGCGGTCAAGGCTTGCCCCTCCACGGTCGACGAGCGCCGCGCCGTCGGCTGCTTCGCGGGCGACCCGTACGAGGGTTGCACCGAGCACGAGATCGACCTCGTCGTCGATCCCATGATCGCCGAGATCGATCCCGGCGAAATGGTCGACGGGAAGCAGATTTTCGAGGCGGTCTGGGTCGACTGGCTCGTCGAGGCGGGCGACCTCACGGGCGGCGGCATCTCGCTCATCAGCGGCGTGACCGAGGGATACAAGGGCGAACACAGCACGAAGTGGATCCCGCCTGCCGACCCCGGCTATTACCAGATCTGGGGCGTCCTTCGTGACACGAGGGGTGGTTCGAGCCTGATCCAGCGCTATATCCGGGTGGAGTGACCATGACCGAGGAACCCACCGGGAGAGCGGCCACCTCGAAGCCGCGGACGTGCTCATGTGGATATGGGCGTGAACATCACATGGTGAGCGCCGAGGGCGTGTACACCACGTCCGGCTATCTCCGCCTCTTTTTCGGCATCTCGGCCCGGCCGATCAAGGTGAAGTATCGCTGCCGGCGCTGCAATGAAGTATTCTCGGTGACTACGGATCCTGCCATTCTCGATCTGCATTACTGATCGAACACCGAAGTTCTCCTTGACGCCCGAGCGCGCGCGGCGGGAGGATCGTCGTCATCATGCAACGATTCTCGCGTCATGCGCCGCTCGATCTGCGCCCCCAGGCCGATCCCGGCATGGAGGACCGCTCCGGGCCCGTGCTGACGCTCGGGGCCGTCTTCACCATGCTCGTGACCGTCGGCGGGGAGGACGTCCCGGCGGAGATCCGGGCCGCGTGTCGCCACATCGAGGCGGACGCCTGGTACCTCGGACAGGACCTCGAGACGATCCTGAGCAAGCTCGAAGACCAGGATCCGGAGCTGCCGGAGCTCGTCGGTCGGAACATTTATTTCATGTTCCGGACCCAGCTCCACGGGCTCGGCATCAAGACGCCGTCCGATTTCGTGCTTCAGCTCCCGTCCATGTGGACGTTCGCCACGCGTGGCGACAGCGGCACCTGGCGCACCTCGATGCGAGGGGAGCGGCACGCGATCGTCGAGTCGCGTCAGCCATTCAATTGCCAGTTCGAGGTCGGCGGGCTGCGCGGCTTCATCGAGGCGCTCGACGGCTACGACGTGGAGATCGCGCATACCACGTGTGTTCGAAGGGGGGATCCGTTCTGCACCTTCGACACGCGGTGGCAGGAATGAGCGTCGTGACTCGATGAGCGACGGCACGGAAGACGAGCAAAAGAGGCTGCCGCTCGCCGCGCGCCTCCTCGACGAGGAGATGGATCTCCTGCGCTGGATTGGCTCGCGCATGAGCCGGGTCCTGATCGGGAAATACGAGGAGCTGCCTTTCCTCGATCGCAAGGACGAGCTCGGCGTCGTGGCGAACATGGTGGCCCGCGTCGCGCGGGAGCTGCGCCGCAGCCGCGAGCGGGACGAGGCGCGGCGCAAGGAGCTCGAAATGCGCGGTCGCGAGCTCGAGGCGCGCGTCGCGGAGCTCGAAGAGGCGCGCGCGGAGCAGGAGCGGCTGCTCGCGCGGGTGCGGGAGCTCTCGGCGCCGGTGCTCGAGGTGTATCGCTCCGTGCTCCTGGTCCCGATCGCGGGGGCGCTCGACGCCTCGCTGCTCGCGCAGGCCGAGGGGCGCGTGCTCGCGCGGGCCTCCCAGGCGGGCGCGCGTACGGTGATCCTCGATATCACGGGGGCGCTGGCCATCGATCCTGTCGTGGCCGAGGGCCTCGTTCGAATCGCGCGGGCTTTGTCGCTGCTCGGGGCACGGGTCGTGCTTTGCGGCGTGTCGCCGGCGGCGGCACGTACGGCCGTGGAGCAGGGCCTCGATTTCGCGCCGGCGCTCCTCCGCGCCGATCTCGGCAGCGCGCTCGAGGTCGCCGTTTTCGCCGAGCTCCGCCGGGCGCGGGCGTAGGGACAAACCGGCCGACCCGGGCCATTTCAAAAGGATCCCTTCGGGGGGGCGACCGCTCGACGCCCGAGGGAGCGCACCCCAGGAACCGGGTGTGGAACTGACGCGGAGAACGCGGGCGGTCGGGCGGTCCGACCGGCGTGGATCGCCGCGACAAACAACCACTCGAAGAGGGAGTTGCGTCATGGCACAGGAGCAGAAGAAAGGCCAGATGACGGTCGAGGAGGCGGGGCGCAAGGGCGGCGAGACCGTCCGTGACGAGCGCGGCTCCGAGTTCTACTCCGAGATCGGCCACAAGGGCGGCCAGCGCGTGCGCGAGCTCATCGAGGAAGGCAAGCAGTCCGAGGGCGGCGGCGGACAGGGCAGCGGAAGCTCGAACAAGAGCTGAACCGGGCCGAGCCGTCGAAGGCTGCTGAGCCACGCGAGGGCCGCGGTGGGACGAAAAACCGTCCTGCCGCGGCCTTTTTTGCCATTCAGGGCTCGTCGTCGTCGAGGGTGAGCAGATATCGCTCGAGGTCCGCGAGATCGGCGTCGCCGAGGTGGCTCGTCTTGCCGTGCTGATCCGTGGCATTGTGATCACGGAGCACGGCGCGGAGCGTGGGCGCGGAGCCGTCGTGCAAATAGGGCGCGCTCTTCCACAAGCCGCGCAGCGTGGGCGTGTCGAGCCCCGGGAGCGGCTCCCCGAGCCTCGATCCCGAGCCCGGCCCGAGCGTGCCGACGTCGTGGAGCACGAAGGTTTGTCCGGCCGCGAGCGCGCTGTCGGTGAAATGGGGCGGCGCGTGGCAGGTCGAGCAGCCGGCCTCGGCCGAAAAGAAGATGTCCTTTCCCTTCTGGCGTGAGGCCAGAGAGACGGGATCGTTCGATCGATAGGGGCTCCTGCCGAACGAGCCGAGCGAGGCGACGTAGGCGGCGAGCGCGTCGAGGTCTTCGGACAAACCTTCCTTCGGGGTGCCGAGGGTCTGGTCGACCATGCCGGCGTGGAACACGTCGTCCGGCAAAAAGCCGGTCCCGGCCTGGGGGCCGCGGATGTCGTGTTCGAAGTCCTGCACCTCGTCGAAATTGGCGCTCCAGTGTAGCGGCCCGTGGGCCGTGCCCGCGCGCCCGGCGAGGGGGATCGTGTTGCGCAGGCCCTCGCCGCGCTGGGTGAAATCCCAGACGAGGTTGTCCCCTTCCCCGTCGAGGTGGCACGAGGCGCACGACATGTACGACGTGCGGCTCATGCGGGGATCGCGGCTGCTGTTGAAGATCTGTTTTCCCCGTAAAACCACCTCGGGCAGCGGCTCGGTCGTCGCCGTCGGGAGTTCTCCGAGCGGGGCGGGCGGGCTCGACAGGTCGCTCACGTCGTAGACGCGCACCTGGCGCGAGAGGGAGGCGTGCACGAAGAGCCGCGTTCCATCGGGGTGGAGCGCGAGACCGTCGGGGGCGTGGCCGACGTCGTCGATCGAGCCGGCGACGTCGAAGCTCACGGCGTCGCGCACCTCGACCCGCTCGGCGCCCTGGATCGCCACGTAGACGAGATCCCCCTTCGGCGAGAAGACGGCCGCCGAGGCGAAGTCGAGGTCGTCGAACGCATACCGCCCGCCGGGCCGCTCGATGGGTTTGCCCGGGGTCGCGTCGAGCTCGATTTCGGTGAGGATCGCCCGCGCGGTCGTCTCGAAGCTCAGCGGTTTGCCCGTCCGATACATTCCCGTGATGGTGTTCGCCTTGAGCGAGGGGACGATGGCCCGGCCGCCGTCGGGCGACGGGACGATCTGGTTCAAGAAGCTCGGCACGCCGCTGTTGTTCGTGTCGCTGTCGAGCCCGACGTCCGGCGGGAGCAGGAGCGGCACGACGTCCGCGAGCGCCGTCGGGTCGGACGCGTCGATGAGGGCCACCTCCGCGCCCTCCGCGGTCGCGCGCCAGCGCGTGACGAGCACCCTGCCGACCGCGGTGGCCGCGACGCCGCGTACGTCCGGAAAAACGGGAGTCCTCGAGAGGATCTGGTTCCCGTCGGCGCTCACGGCCGCGAGCTCGCCCGTGCCGGAGAGCGTCACGAAGAACAGGCCCGCGGTCCGGAGCTCGGCGACGACGCCGAAGGGCGCGCTGCCCGGACCCAGATCGACCGAACCGCGTGGCTCCTGCTTTTCGAGGTCGTAAAACGCGACCGTGCCGTCGCCCTGGCAAGCCGCCGCGAGGATCGCGCCGGAGATCGCGAGCGTGCGCGGCGCGTCGCAGCTCAAGAGCGGCACGGGGGGCGCGCCCGAGAGCCCCATGTCGAGCCGCGCGACGTGATCGTGATCCGTATTCGCGACCAAGACGGAAGAGCGCTCGGTGTCGAGGACGATGGTGCTCGACGCGGCCGGCGGGATCACCATGGGCTTTCGCACCACGGCCACGCCGCGCGTGGCGACGAGCTTCTGCCCGTTCAAGACGGCGGTCGCGCCGACGAGGCGACGGCCGGGCTCCGTATATGCGTGACAAACCTCCGTCCCCAGGATCGCCGGGGGAAGCGCCGTCCCGTCGCCCAGGTTCCACGTGATCTCGGCGCTCCCGCCCGCGACCGTGAGCGAAAAACAAGCGGCATCGCCGACGAACGCGACGTCCGGGCCCTCGATCTTGCCGAGCGCGAAGGGCTCGGGCGCGGGGGGCTCTCGCGAGGCCCCGTCGCCGCACGAGGCGAGGGCGGCCCCGACAAACAGGCTCACGAGGGGGAAGAGGGCGCGCGCGCGTCTCATTCTTCCTCCTCCTCCACGTAAGGCGTGGGCTTCGGCGGGAGCGCGCAGGGGCCGGTCTTGAAGGTCGAGCGGAACTCGGTCTGCGTGGGGTTGCCGTTGAAATCGACGACCCCGCCGGCGGGCACGACGACCTCGTATTCGGTGTCGGGCTCGAGCGGCGAGGCGGGCCAGAAATTCACGATGCCCTCCTGCCCCGAATACTGGCCCCGGATCGGCTCGGTCGTGCCGAGCTTGCGGACGAAGAACGAGCCCTCCCAGAGCGATCCGATATCGACGAACTCGCCGAACGTGAGGCCGATCCGCGTGGTGAGCGGCTGCGAGGTGGCGCCATTTCGTGGGTTCACCATGGTGACCTCCGGCCCGCGCGTGTCGGGCGCCTCGAGGAAGGGAGCGACGGCGCTGCCGTGGTCCTCGTCGGCCTTGTCGTCGACGCTGAGGACGACGACGTTGCCGATGGGGATGATCGTGTCGAGGTCGCCCGTGAGCTCGAAGCGGCGGAGGAGCGCGGGCTTCGTCGGATCGGAGACGTCGACGGCCTCGGCGAAATGGCTCTCCCCGATGAAGGCGACGTTCTCCTTGAGGAAGACGTACCCGCCGTTCCCGTCGGGCGCGTGGTAATCACCGGCGTACCTCGGCGCCTCGGGGTTCGAGATGTCGTAAATGATGAGGCCGCCGCCGCTGGATTTGCGGGCGTACCAGGTCTTGTCGCCGTTCAAATGGGCGTGGTACGCCTCCTGCCGGACGCCCGCGCCGTCCTCGATCTCGAACGTGCCGCCCGGGATGGGCGTGGGCCGGGCCGGATCGCCGATGTCGAGCAGCACGGTGCGCGAGCCCTCGGCGGCCATGACCGCGAGCAGGTTGCCCACGGCGAAGATGGCGCCGGCGCGCAGCGGCGGGTCGAATTTGTATTTCGTCAGCGGGACGGGTTTGGCCGGGTCGGTCGCGTCGACCACGAAGATCCCATTGTCGGCGGCGGCGACGTACACGTAGGGGGCCTGCCAGAAGACCGAGAGGACGACGCGCGCATACGCGTCGGGCCAGAAGACGCCCTCGAACGAGAGATCACTCGTGACCGTGGGCGCGGCGGGGTCCGCGAGATCCCAGAATTGAATGCCGTTCACGCCATTGACGACGGCCTTCCAGCCGTTCATCCGGGCAAACCCGGCGGCGTGGGTCTCGCGCATGAGGGGCGAGAAGCTCGTGCCGACGGGCGCGGGGGCGCAGGGGTCGTCGAAGCGGAAGGTGGAGAGGCCGCCGCCGCCCCACTCGGGGGCCCAGGGCATGACGAGGTAGCCGTCGAGCATGGTGACGGTGTTGTGGTGATCCGTGTCGTCCTCGGGGCCGCCGTCGAGGAACGCGCAATTGACGCCGAGCGCCTCCGACGAATACGTCTGCGCCGGGCCGCCGGGCCCTTTCCAGGAGAGCGGGCCCTTCGGGCTCGCAGGCAGCGGAGTCGTGGCAGGAGCCGCGCAGACGAGCCCCTCGGGCCCTTTGGGCTCGTCCCCGCCGCAGCCAGCGAGCGCAATCACGCCCAGCACGGGCACCACGCGGCAGGCCCATCCGATTACATCGTAAATTTTCATGCCTCAGCCTCCGATGTCCCCCGGCGAGAACATCGGAAGGGTCGGGAGGCGTCAATCAGATCGAGAGAATGCCTTCAGCGTCGTCGAGGAGACGCCGCGCTCCGGGCGGCCTCGCGCGAGAAGATCGCCGCGCGCAGGGTGCGCTTCGTGACGAAGCCGGAGAGGTCGATGCCAAGCTCGACGATGGTCTGGGCGACCGCGGGGCGGATGCCGCTGATGATGGCGTCGGCGCCGAGCAGGCGGATGGCGCGCACGATGCTCATCAGGTGATCGGCGGTGTGGGTCTCGATCGTCTCGAGGCCCGTGAGGTCGAGGACCACGCTCGCGACCTGGCGCTCGACGATGGTGCCGAGCAGGCGGTGCATGATCTCCTCGGCGCGGGTCTGGGTCATCGCGCCGACGATGGGGACGGCGAGCACGCCCTCGGCGACCTCGAGCAGCGGCGCGGAGAGGGTGAGGATCTCCTGGTGCTGGGCCTCGATGATGCCGAGCTTCTGGTCGAGCTCGTCGACGAGGGCAGCCTTGGCCTCGGCCTGACGGAAGGCCTCGACGGCGCGACGCTCGACCTCGTGCGCGGCCTCCTCGAGCTTGCGTTGCACCTCGAGGCGCGTGGTGATGTCGACGCTGCAGCCGAGCACGTGCACCTCGCCGTTTGGCCGGACGAGGGGGCGCTTGGTCGTCTGGTACCAGTGGTCTTCCCCCGTATGCCAATGGACCAGCTCGTCGACCGTGTGCTCCTCGAGCGTGGCGAGGACATGTCGATCGACGCTGAGGAAGCCCCCGGTACTCACGTCATCGTGCAGGTCACGCTCGTGCTGGCCGACGATCTCGTCGACCGTCTTGCCCAGGATGTCGGCGAAGGCCTTGTTCGCGAGCAGGAAGGTGCCGTGGTCGTCCTTCACGA
Organism: Polyangium spumosum; assembly: GCF_009649845.1. NCBI lineage: Bacteria > Pseudomonadati > Myxococcota > Polyangiales > Polyangiaceae > Polyangium > Polyangium spumosum. Next base: position 23,272 of record NZ_WJIE01000023.1, on the reverse strand, counting down.
AGATCAGGTTCGGATCGCTGTCGATGACCTGACGGATGAACTCCCGCTCCTCGCGCAGATCCCGCTCGGCGCGGAGCTGCTCGGTGACGTCCTGGCCCACGCAGAGCACGAGGCGCTCCTCGGGCCCTTCGCCCTCGACGGGGACGAGGTGGAAGAACATCGAGCGCATGCCGAGCGCGGTGGGCACGTCGCTCGTGATGATCTCCTCGGTGCCGGTGGCGAGGACACGCGCCTCGACCTCACGCGCGAACTCGGCGTCGGCCGGATCGATCAAGAGCGCGCGCGTGCCGCTCTCGAGCTCCTGCTCCGCGGCGGCGCCGAGCAAGCGGGCGCGGGTCTCGTTGGAGAAGATGCTCTTGCCCTCGGCGTCGACGAGCGAGACCGTCACGGGGAGGCGATCGAGGATGCGGCGCAGGAGCGTCGCGGGGATCCGCTCGTCCCGAGAACGAGGCGGCGGCGGAGGCTCGCGGGCGGGCGCGGACAACGCGCGGGCGTGCACGAGCGCGGCGCGAGAATCGCCGTCGGGCACGGGCACGATCGTGACGGCGTACGCCGCGGCGCGGATCTCCAGCGTGACCTCGGCGCGCGTGGTTTCACCCGAGAGGACCTTCGCGAGGGCGGCCGCGACAGCGGGCTCGGCGAGGGGAGCCTCGGCGAACGTCGTGGACCAGGCCGCGTTGGCCTTCTGGACCACGAGGGCACCGTCGACGATGGCGATGGGCTCGGGGAAGACGCCGAGCGCCGCGTCGGAGAGGCGACCGTCGTTCATGGCTCCCTGGCGCGAACGTACATGACGTCGACGAGCTCGCCGCGTGCTCCCCGCTCGGCGCACGCGATGGTTGGATGAAAAGGCCGCGACACAGCGTGCGCCGCGCGCGGTGATGATCGCCCCCTCGGGCAAGGAACGTCAAGCATGACGGAGACTGGGAGGTGTAGCAACGAGCGAGCAAGCGAGCGAGCCGAGGAAGGGCGCGAGGAACGATTCCGACGCGGAGAGGATACGAGGCAACGAGGCGATGAGCTCGTGGCCGTCGTCGAGCTCGATCAACGTGACGTGGCGGCGGCCTCGCGCGAAGTCGCGCGAGCGATCGATGGTGACGACGTCGTCACGCGTGCCGTGAAGGACGAGCGTCGGGACACGCACGTCGGGCAACACGCCCGAGCTGCCGTCCACGGCCTCGACGTCCAGGAAAAACCCGTGGTCGACGCGGGCCTTGCTGCCGGTCGTGAGATCGTCGACCTCGAGGAAGCCGGTATCGGCCCAGCGCGCCATGCCCTCCGCGCCGAGGCGATCGCGCCAGCGTCGCGAGAGATCGAAGGCGGGCGCGAGGAGGACGAGGGAGGCGACACGCGCGTCCATCTCGGCCACGCGGCTCGCGACGAGGCCGCCGAGGCTAGAGCCGAAGAGGACCACGCGCTCACGATCGCCGCCGATACGACGACGGACCTCGTCGATCATGGCGGAGACACGCAGGCGCTCGAACGAGGGCAAACGCAGGTCGAGGCAGTCGATGTCGACGCCGAGGCGGCCGTAGTGTTCGGCGGTGGCGACGCCCTTCTTGGATCGGGGACCGGAGGCGAAGCCGTGGAGGTAGAGGAAACGCGGACTCGTCACGGCGAGAGGGTAGCGCGGCCGCGCGGCGCCGTCTTTCGGCGCGCCCTCGTCCAGCCGCCGAGGTCCTCCTCGAGGGCGCGAGCGACCGCGATGGTCAAGGCGTCGGCGTCGCGCCTGCCCGCGACCTGCACGCCGAGGGGCAAGCCGAGATCGTCGAAGCCCGCGGGCACCTGCGTGACGGGGAACGCGAGGACGTTGAAGAGGGCCGTGCAGACGAAGTCGAGGGGCGTGAGCAAGGGCTCCCAGTGGCGCGGCGCCGAGCGCGTGTACGTCGGGTGCAGGATCACGCCACGCGGGCCGAGCTCGGCCTCGAGCTCCTCGCGTAGCCGTTTGCCCGCGGAGGACCAGGTGGCGATCGGCGCGGGCACGCTCTTCAAGATCGCCTCGACGCCGGCGACGATGAGCGCCTGGACGGTGTGCGGCGCGTCGGGGAATGGCGCGCGGAGGAGCTCACGCGTGATGTGGATGGGGCGGCCGTTGCCGAGCACCTCGCCGTAGGAGAGGGCGCCGGCCTCTTCCTCCATCATCGCGGTCCAGATGAAGAGCGCCTTCGAGAGGCCCTTCGTGCGAAGCTCGGCGATCCGCGCGCCGCGCGCCTCGAGCGCCTGCGCCGCGCGACGAACGGCCTGTCGTTTGGCAGGGCGGACGCGCGCCGCGCCGGTGGTCTCGAGCGGGTAGACGGTGACGCCGCGCAGATCGATCGCGTCCGGGCTCCCTTCGACGGTGCGCTCGGCCATGAGGCCGAGCAGCGGCCAGAGGTCCTCGGCGCGGCGGGTCATGGGGCCCGTGCAGAGGAAGGTGTCGAGCGCGCCGGGCACGTCGGGCCAGTAGCCCCGGTTCGAGACGAGGCCTCCCGTGGGCTTGTGGCCGAACACGCCGCACATCGCGGCGGGGATGCGGATCGAGCCGGCGATGTCGGAGCCGATGCCAAACGGCGAGGCGCCCGCGGCGAGGATCGCGGCCTCGCCGCCGCTCGATCCGCCCGGGATACGCGCGAGGTCCCAGGGGTTGTTGGTGCGGCCGTAGATGCGGTTGTCGGTCTCGAGCCAGAGGCCGCCCTCGGGCATGTTCGTCACGCCGAGGACGATGGCGCCTGCGTCGCGGACGCGGCGCACGACGCGGGCGTCCTCTTCGGCGCGCAGGTGCTTGCGAGCGAAGACGCCCGCGGTGTGGGGCATGCCGACGACGGCGATGCCCTCCTTCACGGTGCAAGGGACGCCGAAGAGCGGCGGCAGGGCCTCGGCCGCGCTCACGCGGGCGAGTTTGTCCGCGGCGTGCCTGGCCTCGCGCCGCGCCTGCTCGAACCGATCGGCGACGACGGCGTTGAGGGCGGGGTTCTCCGCCTCGATGCGCTCGATGTAGAGGTCGACGAGATCGACCGGCGAGAGCTTCCGTTCGCGCACGAGGGACGCGAGCGCGAGGGCGGAGGAGGCGAGGAGTTCGTCGGAGCCGGCGAACGACATGGAGGACGGAGTGTAAAGCAGAAGGCGGCCGCCAGGGGCCACCATGGCGCCGCCACCCCGGGAGGGGGCGGTTCTCCCGACGAACCCCGCATGATCCAGGGGGAGATCCTGCGCGGCACGAGGCTCGCTTCGGGCCGCGGACCGTGAACGCCCGAGCCCCCCTGCCCGATCTCGACGCCCTGCTCGCGAACCACTTCGGCTTCGTGGAGCTCCGGCCCTTCCAGCGCGAGGCGATCGACGCGCTGCTCGCGGAGGGCGAGGGCGGCCGCGTGTTGCTCGTCGCGCCGACCGGCGGCGGCAAATCGCTCTGTTATCAGCTCCCCGCGCTCGCGCTGCCGGGCACGGCGCTCGTGGTCTCGCCGCTCGTCGCGCTCATGGAGGATCAGGTCCGCGGCCTCTCCGCGCGGGGGATCCCGGCGACGTTTTTCGCGTCGACCCTGCCGGCCGAGGAGAACGGCCGCCGCCTCGCCGCGCTCCGCCGGGGCGCCTACAAGCTGGTCTACGCGGCGCCCGAGCGGCTGGGACAAACCGCGCTCGCGTCGGCGCTCGCGGCGGCGGGGACGTCGCTCGTGGCGATCGACGAGGCGCACTGCATCGTGCAGTGGGGCCACGATTTCCGGCCGGATTACCTGCGCATCGGCGAGCTCCTCGCCAGCCCCGGTCCTGCGCGCATGATCGCGTGCACCGCGACGGCGACGCGGGCCACGCGAGGGGAGATCGTGCGCCAGCTCGGCTGGGATGCGCGGCGGGTCGTCACGGTCCTGCGTGGGTTCTTCCGGCCGAACCTCGCGCTCCGCGTCGTACGCGCGAGGACCACGCGTGATGCGCTCGCCGAGGTACGACACGCGCTCGCCGAGGCGCTCGCCGGACCGGGCGCGGGCATCGTGTACGCGGCGACGCGCAAGTCGGCCGAGGCGCTCGCGGCGGCGCTCCGCGCGGACGGCTGGGACGCGCCCGTCTACCATGGGGGGACGGCCGCGGCGGAGCGGGCGCGGATCTCGGCGGAGTTCGCGGCACGAAGGACCCGCGTGCTCGTCGCGACGAACGCGTTCGGCATGGGCGTCGATCGTCCCGACGTCCGCATCGTGGTGCACGCGGAGCCGCCCGGCTCGCTCGAGGCGTACTACCAGGAGGTCGGACGCGCGGGCCGCGACGGCCTCGCGGCGCGTGGGGTCTTGATCGCGACGCCGAAGGATCTCGCGCTCCGGCGGAGGCTCTGTCACCTCGGCCCCGACGGCGCGCCTGCGAGCCGCGAAGAGGCGTCACGCGCGCTCGGGCGCTTCGCGGCGCTTGTCCGTTACATCAACGACCGGGCGTGCAGGCAACGGATCCTGCTCCGGCATTTCGGCGACGATCCACGTGTCATCGACGGTGGTTGCGGGCGCTGCGATGTGTGCGTGGAGGCCGAGCCGCCGGACACGGTGCGTGATCCGCCGCGCTTCGAGGACATGGCCGCGGCGCCGCCAGAACCCGAGAAACAACGCCCGAAGCGCGCCTCCGCCCACGCCGCGCCCGCGGGGGTGCCGACGGCGCTTTACGAGGCGCTCAGCCGGTATCGGGGGGCGCGGGCGCAGGCGCTCGGCGTCCCCGCGTACGTGGTCGCGCCGAACCGCGCCCTCGTGGAGATGGCGATGCTGCGGCCCGCCACGACGGACGAGCTGCTCGGCATCCACGGCATGGGGAGAGGCCGCGTCACCGCGCACGGACACGGCTTTTTGCGGGTGATCGGCGAGGCCCCGGGCGGCGTCGATTGACAGGGACGAGCCCCCTCGCGCGCCGTGTGTCGGGACGATCGCAACGCGGACCATTCCGGAAAACTTTTCGCAACAAGATGTTTCGTGCACGAAGGAGATTGACGCAACGCATCGACATGCTACCCGGACACGAGCCGATCGACCGTTCGCTGCGCGCTTCTGCCGGGCTCATCCGCAGGGCGACGCTACCGAGGAGGCCCCCGTGTCGAACCCTCAAGCAAGCCAGAATCGCTATCGAGCCGACCTCCGCGAGATGAAGTTTTTGCTCTTCGAGCAATTCCGTCTGGGTGAGATCCTCGGACACGCGCCCTTCGAGGCGTGGGGCGTCGACGAGGCCTCGATGGTGCTCGACGAGACGTACAAGTTCGCGTGCGAGGTCCTCGGGCCGCTGAACACGGTGGGTGACCGGTCCGGCTGTCGCCTCGAAGGCGGGCGCGTCTACACGCCGGAGGGCTTCAAGGACGCGTGGAACAAGCTCGCCGAGGCGGGCTGGAGGAACGTCTCGGTGAACCCCGAGTGGGGCGGCCAGGGCGCGCCTCACGCGCTGTATGCGCTCGTCGAGGAGCTCCTCTCGGGCGCGAACACGGCGTTCAACATGTACCCCGGGCTCGCGCACGGCGCGGCCGAGGTGATCCAGCTCTTCGGGTCGCAGCGACAGAAGTCGCTCTACTTGCCGCCCCTCTACGGCGGCCAGTGGGGCGGGACGATGTGCCTCACGGAGCCGCACGCCGGCTCGGACGTGGGCTCTTCGCGCACGACCGCGAAGAAGCTCGACGACGGCCGGTACCTGATCCGCGGGACGAAGATCTTCATCTCCGGCGGCGATCACGACATGGCCGACAACATCGTGCACCTCGTGCTCGCGCGCGTGGAGGGCGCCCCGCCCGGCACGAAGGGCCTGTCGCTCTTCGTCGTGCCGCGCCTGCGCGTGAAGGACGACGGCACGATCGAGGGCTCGAACGACGTCGCAGTCGGGAGCATCGAGCACAAGATGGGCATCAACGGCTCGGCGACGTGCGTGCTCAACTTCGGCGAGAACGACGGGTGCATCGGCGAGCTCTTGGGCGAGGTCGAGAACGTCGGCATGGCCCAGATGTTCAAGATGATGAACGGCGCCCGCATCGCCGTGGGCGTGCAGGGCGTGGCCGTCGCGTCGAGCGCCTTCCTCAACGCGCTCGACTACGCCCGCGACCGCAAGCAAGGCCCGTCGATCGACCACTGGAAGGATCCGACGGCGCCGCGCGTGCCGATCGTCGAGCACGCGGACGTGCGGCGGATGCTGCTCGAGATGAAGGCGAAGGTGGAGGGCATCCGCGCGCTCATCGTGAAGCTCGCGCTGCACCAGGACATGGTGCACGTCCACCAGGGCTCGGACGACCAGAAGGCGCAGTACCACCAGGGCCAGGTCGACCTCCTGGTGCCGCTCGTGAAGGCGTACGGCTCGGATCAGGCCTTCCGCGTCTGCGAGATGGCGATCCAGACCTACGGCGGCGCGGGCTACATCAAGGATTACCCGGTCGAGCAGTACTGCCGCGACGCGAAGATCTTCTCGATCTACGAGGGGACGAACCACATCCAGGCGATGGATCTCGTGGGCCGCAAGCTCGCCCAGCGCGGCGGGCAGAACCTGCAGGAGTTCCTCGGCGACGTGGCCGCGTTCGTGCAGAAGCACCAGGGTCACCCGACGGTCGGGCCCTATCTCGCCGAGCTCGGCGGCGCGCAGGAAGCGCTCGCGGGCACGGCGATGCGGATGCTCACGTGGTTCCAGACGGGCCGCATGCCGATGGTGCCGCTCGCGGCGAACCGCTTCCTCGAGATGATGAGCGCCGTCGCCGTGGGCTGGCTCCTGCTCGAAGGCGCCGTGCTCGCCGCAGAGAAGGCCGCCGCGCTGCCGAACGACGAGTCGGCCGCGAAGGACCGCGCCTTCTACGAGGGCAAGCGCCACGCGGCCGCCTACTACGCGCGTCACGTCCTGCCCGAGGTGCGCTTCCACGCCGAGGTCCTCGGCCGCGAAGATCGCTCCGCGCTCGACATCCCCACCGACGCGTTCGCCACGCTGTAGTCGACGCTCGGGGGCCACGCTCGGACGAGCCGAGCTGCGCCCCCGAACCCCCATCGACACTCGGGGGCTACGCTCGGACGAGCCGAGCTGCGCCCCCGAACCCCCATCCCTCATCCGCCCTATAAAACCCCGCTTCGCAGCCGTATGCTTCCGGCTGTCATGTCGCAGGTGCACGAGACGATCGAGGAGCAGGGGGAGCCGCTCGCGCACGCGGGCGAGCCCATCCCGGGCCTCGTCGGGCTCTTCTCGTGCAAGTCGCCGCTGTTCGTGCCGCTCAGCCTCGCGCGCGGGCCTATCGAGCTCGGCCGCGCCACACACGACGCCCTGCTCGACGACGACCGCCTCTCCCGCCGCCACGTGCACGTCGATCACGCGGCCGGAGGGTTCGTCGTGACAGACCTCGGCAGCCGCAACGGCACCTACGTCGACGGCGCCCGCGTACAAGGCACGGCGACCTTCGACGCGCCCCGCCTGCTCCGCATCGGCCGGACGCTCTTGATGTTCGTCGCCGACGTCCGCCCGTACCAGCAAGGGACGGTCTCGACGCGCGGCGACATGATCGTGGGGCCGAAGCTCGCGGACGCGCTCGCGCGGGTGGCCCGCTCGGCCTCGCTCGGAAGCACGCTGCTCGTCACGGGCGAGAGCGGCTCCGGCAAGGAGCTCGCGGCGCGTCATTTCCACGCGGCCTCGGCCCGCACGAATGGCCCGTTCGTCGCCGTGAACTGCGCGGCCATCCCCTCGGGCGTCGCCGAGCGCCTGCTCTTCGGCGCACGGAAAGGCGCGTTCTCGGGCGCGACGGCCGACGCCGAGGGATACGCGCAAGCAGCCCACGGCGGCACGCTCTTCCTCGACGAGATCGCCGAGCTCGAGAGCGGCGTACAGCCGAAGCTCCTGCGCCTGCTCGAGGTGGGTGAGCTGCTCCCGCTCGGCGCGAACCGGCCCGTGACGGTCGACATCCGCGTGGTGGGCGCGACGCTGAAGAACCTGCGCGCCGAGGCCGCGAAGGGCCGCTTCCGCGAGGATCTCTACTACCGCATCGGCAACCCCGAGGTGCGCTTGCCGCCGCTGCGCGAGCGGCTCGAAGAGCTACCTTGGCTGATCCGCCAGGCGCTGCAGCGATCGAGCGCGCTGCTCGAGCCGCACCCGCTGCTCGTCGAGGCCTGCGCCCTCCGCGTCTGGCCCGGCAACGTGCGCGAGCTGTCGCACGAGCTCCGGCAGGCCGCGGAGAACACGCTCGCCGCGGGCCGAACCGTCGTCGAGGCCTCCGACCTCGATCCCTCGGCCGGCCTCGCGCTCGGCGGCGAGAGCGAGGCCGGTCCGCAGAACGCGGCGAAGCCGAACGACGAGCAGATCATGGAGACCCTGCGCCGCGAATGCGGGAACGTCTCGGCCGCGGCGCGGGCGCTCGGGATGCACCGGACGCAGCTACGGCGCTGGATCGCGCGGCGCGGCGGCGCGTTCGACGACTCGACCTAGGCGAGGTCGCCCGCGATGGGCGCGCCGTCCCGGAGGACGACGCGGGCGCGCGAGACGCCCCAGGGCTGAACGAGCGCATTCTCGTGCGGGAGATCCCAGGCCACGAGATCGGCCCGCGTGCCCGGACGAACCACCCCCACCTCGTCGCCGAGCCCGAGCGACGCCGCCGCTTCCCGGGTCGCGCCGAGGATCACCTCGGGCACGGTGAGGCCGTACATCCGGACCGCGAGGGCGAGCGCGAGCGGCAGGCTCTCCGTGGGCGCGGTGCCGGGGTTCGCGTCGCTCGCCACGACGAGGCGGACGCCCGCGGCGCGGAGAACCGCGACGGGCGGAGGGTCCTGCCGCAACGTGAAACACGCGACGGGCAGGAGCACGGCGCGCACGCCGGCACGAGCGAGGGCACGGGCGCCCTCGGGGCTCACCTGTTCGAGGTGATCGGCCGAGGCCGCGCCGAGCTCGGCGGCGAGCTCCGCGCCCCCGACGTCGGCGAACTGGCCCGCATGAACACGCACGCCGAGCCCGAGGGAAGCGGCGCGCGCGAGGACGGGGCGGGCCTCGTCGACGGAGAACGCCGCGCGATCGACGTACACGTCGACGAACCGCGCGAGCCTGCGCGCCGCGATCGCCGGCAAGGTGCGCTCACGGACGGCCTCGATGTAAGCCGCGCGATCGGCGCGCGCCTCGGGCGGGATCGCGTGGAGCGCGAGGAAGGTGGGCACGACGCGCGGGAGATCGCGGCGAGCGGACGCGCGTTCGAGGGCCTCGAGTTGCTTCGTCTCGCCGGCCTCGTCGAGGCCGTAGCCGCTCTTCGCCTCGACGGTCGTGACGCCGAGCGAGGCCATGCGACGGAGCCTGGCCGAGAGCGTGGCGTCGATCTCGTCCGGGCTCGCCTCCCGCACGGCGCGCATGCTCGACACGATGCCTCCGCCCGCCGCGGCGATCGCCTCGTACCCGGCGCCCGCGAGCCGGAGGGCATACTCCGCGTCGCGCGAGCCGACCCACGGCGCGTGGGTGTGCGCATCAACGAGGCCCGGCGTCACGAGCGGCGCGGGCTCGCCGGACACGAGCGCGAGCCCGCCGCGACGCGCGAGCACCTCCTCGCGCGGGCCGACGTCGACGATCGCGCCTCCCTCGACGGCGATCGCGCCGTCCTCGATCACGCCGAGCGGATCGGCCTCCGTGGCCCGCGCGGGATCACACGTGACGATTCGACGAGCGAGCAGGAGGAACGATCGCATGTTCACACCTCGACCGAGTCCACGGCGCGCCGCTTGATCTCGTCGTACAGCGCGACCCACTCCGCGCGCTCCATCAGCGCAGGGAGCGTCTCTGCGTCGGCCACGGGCCTCGGCGGCATCTTCCGGCGCGCTTCGAGCGCGCGCCCTGCGGCCTCCACGCATCGCTCGCGGAACACGGAATCCCGCTCGGCCTCGGCGACGAGGGCTGCATGCGCGCGCTCTTGCCACTCCATGTTCGAGCAGATGAGCAGGACGTCGCAGCCTGCGCGGATCGACGCGATGGCCGATTGCTCCACGGCGTATTGCGCGGCGACGGCGGCCATCTCGAGGTCATCCGAGAAGAGCACACCACGAAAACCCACTGCGCCCCTGAGCAGATCCGTGCACACGGCGCGCGAGAGCGTCGCCGGCACGCTCGCGTCGATCGAGGTGACCACGACATGCGCCGTCATCATCGTCCCGAGCCCCGCGCGCGCGGCGGCGCGGAACGGCGCGAGCTCGATCGCGTCGAGGCGGTCCATCCCGTGATGCACGATGGGGAGCGCGACGTGGCTGTCGACCGAGGTGTCTCCATGCCCCGGGAAATGCTTGCCGCACGAGAGCACGCCCGCGTCCTCCAGGCCGAGGCCAAACGCCACCGCGAGCTCCGCGACCCGGTTTGCCTCGCGCCCGAACGAGCGATCGCCGATGATCGGATTGTCCGGATTCGAATCGACGTCGAGCACGGGCGCGAAGTCCAGGTTGAACCCGACCGCCGCGAGCCCGTTACCGAGGAGCTGCCCAGCACGCCGCAGGAACGAGGCATCGCCGAGGCCGCCGAGCAAGCGCATCGGCGGGAGCTTCGGGAACGGGCTCGGCAGCCGCGCCACGCGCCCGCCCTCCTGATCGACGCCGATGAACGGCGGGAGATCCGGCCCTGCGGCGTCGCGGATCGCGCGGCAGAGCGCGTGCGTCGTCGCGAGGTCCGGGACGTTGCGCCGAAACAGGATCGCGCCGCCGCGCGAGCCTGCGCGGAGGGCCTCGGCGTACGACGCGGGCAAGCTCGGGCCGTCGAAGCCGCCGACGATGAGCTGACCACAAAGCTTCGGGAGGGGGAGATCGGAGGGTCGCATCGGGCGAGGGCGAGAGTTAGCCGAGCGAGGCGCCCGCCGCTACCACGCGGCGCGTGATTGCTTATGCTGAAGCAGGATGCGCGTGGCGGACGTCGACGAACGGACGGGCGGAGGAGCGCGAGCAGGCCTTGCGGCGCTCTTCGTCGTGGCCCTTCTCCCGGGCTGCGGGAGCGCGCCCGCGCCCGACGTGAGCGGCGCGGACGCCGAGCGCTCGATCGGGATCCGCAGCGCGCTCGCCGGCCGGCCCCTGCGCCGCGTGGACGCCGAGCGTTACATGCTCGAGCTCATCAACCAGGACCGCGAAGCGCACGGCCTGCCGGCGCTGCCGTGGGACGAGGCCGCGGCGCGCGCGGCGCGGCGTCAGGCCGAGGACATGGCCGCGCGTGGGTTCACCGCGCACTGGGGCTCGGACGGATCGGTGCCGGAGCAACGCTACACCGAGGCGGGCGGCGAGGACGTCGCGTTCGAGAACGTCGGCTGCTTCGTCGACGCGAGCGCCTCGCCGCTCGCGCTCGACGCGCCGTACATGGCGGAGGGGCTCGATCGGTTCCAGCGCGCGTTCATGGACGAGCTGCCCCCGCACGACGGCCACCGCCGCAACATCCTGTCGCGCTTCCACACCGCGGTCGGCGTGGGCGTGGCCCAGGTCGAAGGCAGCCGCATCCCCTGCGTCGCGCAGGAGTTCGTCGATGATTGGGGCACCTACGAAAAACTCCCCCGCGAGGTCGCGGTGGGCGATTTCGTCGACATCGCCGGCGAGCTCCGCGCGCCCGCCGAGCTCGCGATCGTGGGCATCGCGCGGATCGATCGCCCCGCGCCGCGATCCGCGAAGGACCTCAACAAGACGGGCGACTACCTCGTCCCCGAGCCCTACGAGGCCTACCTGCCGCGACGCCTGAAGACGCCGTTCCCCCGTCCTCGCGGCGTGCTCTCGCTGCTCGGCAGCACGTTCTCGCTCGGGACCTACCTCGGCGACGAGGACAAACCCGGGCTCTACGAGATCGGCATCTGGGCGAGGTTCCCGGGCACGGACGAGGAGCGGCTCGTCTCGTTACGCACGATCGCAGTCACTCGCTGATCACGCCTCGGGCCGCCGCGAGCGCCTGCGCCAGAGGCCGACGCCCGCCAGCGCCACGCCGATCGCAGGCCCGAGCGGCCCGCCGCGGCTCGACGTCTTCTCCGCCTCCGACCACGCGCAGCCGCCCGAGGTCGCGTCGAGGAGACCGTTTGACCTCCAAAGATCCTCGCCGATCGCGAGCTCCCGCGGCGACTCGATCGAGCGGCCCGCGTAACGCACGTCGACGATCATCTTCGAGCCCTGCCGCCCGCGCTCGCCCGCCACGGCGAACCGAAAGAGCCCGTGCCGCACCTTCGTGATCGGCTGCACGACGACCCCGCCCGTCACGGAGAGCTCGAGCTCTGTCCCCGCGATCCCGCTCGCGATCTCTCCGTCCTCGCGCCGGAGCTCCACCGTCCCCCACACCGGCCACGTCTCGTCGGGCCGCGCGTACGCGCTCGACAGCACCCACCAGCTCTTCTCGACGCTCGGCGGCCCCGAGGAGGCCCCCTCTTCCTCGAACGCGCGCCGCGCCCCTTCGAGGTCGAGCGCGCCGACGCCGAGCTGCGTCTCGTGCCGCACGGTCCCCGTCGGCCACCGCGCGCCGGCCTGGAGAAGCTCCGTCACGCGCGCCTGCGTGAGCGTGACCTTCCCGTTCTTCTGCTGATCGAGCTCGAACAGGAGCGCGATCGCGCCGGCCACGTGCGGCGCGGACATCGACGTGCCCGCGGTGATCGCGTGGGTCTCGTCGACGACGTAACAAGGCTCCCCCTTGGGACACTCCGACCCGTCGAAGAGGCCCCCGGGCGACGTTCGAGGGTCGGCGTCGCGGCTCATCGCCGCCGCGACGAACCCGCCCGGCGCGCTGATCTCGGGCTTGGCGACGCCGAACGGCGTGGGCCCGGCCGCGCTGAAGTAACACTGGCCGTCGGGCAGCGGGTTGATCTCGCCGCCCACCTTCGCGAGCTCGATCGGCTCCGTGGTCAGCGGATCCCAGACGACCCGGTTCAACGTGCAGCCCACCGCGAGCAGGTTCGGGTGGCTCGCGGGGATCGAGATCGTCCCCTGCCGGACGGCCTTCTCGAAGAACAGCCCCGACGACTTCGACGACGACACGTCTCCCTGCCCCGTCACCCAGAGGTGCGCGTCGCCGTGGCCCGAGAGCCGGATCGTGAACGTGCCCTCGTCCCACGCGCCGGAGAACGCCACGACCGCGCTGTTCGTCTCCGCCGTCAGCGGCGTCTTGCCATTCACGAGGCGGTTGACCACGGCGGCCGTCGTGTCGTTCTCCCCCGTGTAACCGCGCTCGTCGCCCGGATCGACGAGGCCGATCCAGCTCTCGCCGCCCGGAGCTTCGAGGCCCACGCTCACCTCGTCGCCGGGCCGGAACGTGATCCACACGTAGCCATTTCCGTCCTTCGACTTCGGCGTCGCGATGGGCACGCGCACCTCGGCGCCCTCCGTCACGCGCACTTCCGTGTGGATGCCGAACGGACCGCGCTCGCCGCTCCCGTACAGCGTCCCGCTGTTGCCTGCGGCGGCCACGATCGCGCGGCCGGGTTTGTCGTCGCCCACGAGCTCGGCGAGGCCCTTCTCGATCACGCTCGTGCCGTCGTGAGGCCCGAAATCCCCGCCGACGCTGAGGTTCACGACCGTCGGCAGGCCGAGCGACTCCCCGACCGCGAAGATGAAGCGCGCGGCGTTGAGCAGATCCGTGTCCCGAAATCCTTCGGTCGCCGGAGGGCTCGCGATGACGAGCGTCGCCTCGGGCGCGACCCCCACGTACACCGGAGGTTTGCCGCTCATCAGCCCGCCGTTGCCCGCCGCGATGCTCGCCACGTGGGTCCCGTGGCCCCCGGCGTCCCGCGGCAGCGCGAGCTCGGACTGCCCGCTCATCATCGCGTCGAGATCCGCGTTCGAGAAGATGGCGCATGTCCATTGCTTCGACTCGGTGCAGCCGAACTTCTCCTCGACCTCCGGGTGCAGCCCCGCGGGCTTCCTCCCCGCTTGCAGCATCCACGCGACGCGGCTCTTCCCGTCCGCCGTGCGGAAGTCCGGGTGCGCGACGTCGAGCCCGGTGTCGATGATCCCGACCACCACGCCCTTGCCCGTCCCGAGGCCCGTCGCCTGACGGAACGCCCCGATCCGCGTCCAGCTCCCGGACACGTCGAGCAGCGGCTGGAGCGGCGGCGAGACGCTGAGCGCGAGATCCGGGTGCGCCGCCGCGAACGTGTCGACCTCGTCGGGCGCGAGCCGGATCGCGCCCACGCCCTCTGCGACCGGGAGGAGCCCGAGCGAACGCGCGTCCACGCCCTGTGGCAGCGCCACGCTCACGGCGATGCGGCCGGAGTCGTCCGCGAGCGGATGCACCTTCGTCGGCTTGCGCAGGAGCCGCACGAGGGATCGCGCGGGCGCGCCCTCGGCGTGGGCGGACGTGGCGGAGAGGAGCAGCGGCAGGGCCGCGGCGAAGGCGAGGAGCGATCGGGCACGCACGTGCCCATCCTACCGCATGGCTCAGACGGGCGGCACGATGTGCTTCTTGCGCGGCCGCTCCGCGACTTTCCCGGCGTATCGGGAGAATCGGCGCGAGATCTCGTCGCGCAGCGCGACCGTCGGCACGATCCCGTCGATCACCATCTCGCTCGCGAGCTTCACGAGGTCGACGTCCTCACGGTACTCGTCGCGCAGCCGCTTCACCATCGCGTCGCGCTCGGGCCCCTCGGGGACGGCCTGGATCTTGTTGTAGTAGACCGCGTTCACCGCGGCGCTCGGGCCCATGACGGCGATGGAGGCGCGCGGCAGCGCGATACACGCGTCGGGCTCGAACGCGGGCCCGCACATCGCGTAGAGGCCCGCGCCGTAGGCCTTGCGCACGATGACCGAGAGCTTCGGCACCGTCGCTTCGCTCACGGCGGCGATCATCTTCGCGCCGGCGCGGATGATGCCCTGCTTCTCGACGACCGTGCCGATCATGAAGCCCGGCACGTCGGCGAGGTAGAGCAGCGGCACGTTGAACGCGTCGCAGAGCCAGATGAACCGCGCCGCCTTGTCGGCCGAGTCGACGAAGAGCACGCCGCCCTTGTGCTTCGGCTGGTTCGCGACGATACCCACGACGCGCCCGTCGATGCGCGCGAAGCCCGTGACGAGCTCCTTCGCCCAGAGCCTCTTGATCTCGACGAAGCTGCCCTCGTCGATGACGGCGTCGATGACCGTCATCATGTCGAACGGCTTGTTCTCGTCGACGGGGATCACCTCCTCGAGCGGCTTCTGCCCCGGCTTCGGCGGCCTCGCTTCGATCCGCGCCGGCGCCTCCTCGCAGTGCTGCGGCATCATCGCGAGGTAACGCTTCGCCCAGGCGATCGCCTCCTCCTCGCTCTTCACGAGCACGTCGCCGCAGCCCGACTCCGAGCAGTGCATGCGCGCGCCGCCGAGCTCCTCGAGCGTCACCTTCTCGCCGATGACCATCTCGGCCATACGCGGCGAGCCGAGGTACATGCTCGCGTTCTTGTCGACCATCACCACCACGTCGCAGAACGCGGGGATGTACGCGCCGCCCGCCGCCGAGGGGCCGAAGAGCAAGCAGATCTGCGGGATCTGCCCGCTCATCTGCACCTCGTTGTAGAAGATGCGCCCCGCGCCGCGGCGACCGGGGAACATCTCGATCTGGTCGGTGATGCGCGCGCCCGCCGAGTCGACGAGGTAAAACAGCGGGCAACGCAGGCGCGCGGCCGTCTCCTGGATCCGCAGGATCTTCTCCACCGTGCGACGGCCCCACGACCCGGCCTTCACCGTCGAGTCGTTCGCCATCACGGCCACGATGCGGCCGCCGATCATCCCCGTCCCCGTGATCACGCCGTCGGCGGGCAGCTCGGGGTCGACGGCGTTCGCCAGCGCGGCGTCCTCCACGAAGCTGTTCTCGTCGAACAGGAGCTCGATCCGCTTGCGGGCGAAGAGCTTCCCCTGCTCGAGGTTCTTCTCGTGATACTTGGGCGCCCCCCCGCGCTCGACGCGCGCGGAGAGGTCACGGAGCTTTTGATCGTCGAGGGACATGTCCCGCGCGGCATAGCGCTACTTTCGTCGCGCCAAAAGCTCCCTCGCCGCGCCTTCGAGCTCTCGCGCGGTCCGGGCCACGAGGACGCGGCTCACGGCGGCCGCGTAACGTGGCATCGCGCTGTCGCCGGTGCCCCAGGTCGCAGGCGGCTCGGGGCAGATCCAGAGCACCGATCCAGCCTGCCGGGCGAGCCGCTCCACGACCGAGACCTCCTCCGGCAGGAAATTCGTACGCCCGTCCCCCAGGATCACGATCGTCGTCCGCCGATCCACCGAGCGCCCGAGCCGCTCCTCGAACGCGACGAGCGCCCGGCCGTAGTTCGAGTTGCGTGTCCTGTCGACCACGCGCCCGCTCTCGATCGCCGCGAGCGCCGCTTCGGCCCGCTTGCGCCGGAAGAGCTCGGTCGTCTCGCCGAGGTCACTCACGAACACGAACGAGCGCGTCTCCGCGAAGAGCTCCTGCGACGCGCAGACGAGCTCCAGCATGAACCGCGACGCGATCCGCACCGAGTCCGACACGTCGCAGAGGAGCACGAGCCGCGGCTTGTCCCGACGGCGCACGCGCCGCGCCGGCCGGAACGGGATCCCGCCCGTGCGCAGGCTCCGCCGCAGCGTCCGATGGGGATCGATCCGACCTCGCTTGCTGCGCTTCTGCCGCACCCGCTCGGCGCCCCGCAGCCGCTCGGCGAGGCGCCGGAGCGCGCGCCGCACCTCCGCCATCTCCTCCGGCGAGAGCGACGAGAACGGCCGATCGACGGCCCGCGCGGCCTCTTCGTCCACGTCGCCGAGCTTGCGCGCGAGCGACGCCTCCACGTGCGCCCGCACCCGCCGCTTCATCGCGTCGAGCTCCTCGCGCAGCGCCGCCGCGAGCAGCGCGCCCCGCTCCTCGCCGAGCGCCTCGCGTAACGCGTCCCGCATCCGCGTGAGCGCGCTCCCGAGCGCCGGGATCCCGAGCCGCTTGTTCACCTCTTGCGTGAAGAAGCCCGTCTGCAGCGCGCTCGTCATCGGCGCGAGCGCCCGCGCGATCCCGGCCGAAGCGAGGAGCTGATCGAGCTCGAGCGCCTCCCCGGTGAACGCCAGCATCCCCGCCGCGTCGCCCGACGAGCGCTGCGCCGCCGCCGAGAGCAGCTCCCGCAGCGCGCCGAGCTCGGCCTCGGAGAACCCTCGCACCCGCAGCCGGCTCCAGAGGTCGCCGAGGTGCGCGTGCTCCGCGGCGAAGAACCGGTCGAAGCAAGCGCGAAACAGCACGAGCTCGTCCTTCTTCGTCGCCAGCACCGCGGCGAGCCCGTCGCGCAGCGTCTGCCGATCCGACAGCCCCACGAGCGCCGCCACGCGCGCCGCGTCGATCGCCTGCGCCGTCGAGACGGGCAGGCCTTCCCGCCGCAGCACCCACAGAAGCTCGTCGAGGACGCGTAACACGCTCGTTTGCTCAGCCGGACGGCGAGGGCTCGGCGATGAGATCCGCGACGATCTTCTCGAGCGTCGCGCCCCGGCCGGGCCCGTATCCCACGAAGACTTCGCGGATGACGCCCTTCTTGTCGACCACGAACATCGTCGGCAGCGAGCGGATCCCGTACAGCGCGGCCGTCCTGTCGTCGGGATCCGAGGCCACGGGGTAACGCATCCCGAGCTCCGTCGCCGCCTTCTCCGCGACCGCCTTCGGCTCGCCCGTGAGCCCCACGATGGAGAGGCCCTTGTCGCCGTACGCCGCGTGGAGCTTCGAAAGATCCTTGGAGATCGCGCGACAAGGCCCGCACCACGAGGCCCAGAAATCCACGACGACCACGCGCCCGCGCAGCTTGCCGATGTTGTCCGGCACGCTCCCCGCGACGCGCTCGAGCGCCTTCCACGTCGGCGCGAACGTCCCGACCTTGTCGAGGCGCAGGACCTCCTCCGCCCCCGGAAACGCGACCGGGACCACCACATGCTCACGCTCGGCCGCTCCACGCCGGATCGTGAGCTTCATCGACCCGCCGGGCCCCGCGATGGCCACGCGCGCGACGAGCTGCTCCGGCTTCACGAGCGCGACCCCGTCGACCGCGAGGATCACGTCCCCGTCGACGAGCCCGCCCGAGCGCGCGGGCGAGCTCGTCACCACGTGCTTCGCGAGCACCCCGCCGCCCGCCGGACCCGGCGCGAGCTCGACGCCGATCCACGCCCGCCGCGAGGGTCGATGCTCCGCCGAAGCCTGCGGCGCGGGGGCCATCGTCATCCCGAGGACGACCCCGATCCCGAGGATCCCGCGGACCGCGGCGGCCCTCACCCGAGACGACGACCGTCCAGCGCGGGATTTGTCCCTGGAATCAGCGCTTTGCATCGTTCGAGTGTAGCATGCGGCCATGCGCTGCTCTCGCCGAGCGCTCGCCCTGCTCGCCCTGCTCGCCGCTGCCTGCACGCCCGCCGCCGATACGAGCAGCACTTCGGCCGCCGATCCGTCGGCGTGGTCCACCGAAGGCGCCCCGCCTCGCCCGACCCCGTCCCCGCGGGCCGTCTCCCAGGCGCCGCAGCGCTGGGAGCTCGCCGATCGGCTGAGCTCGCTCCGCAAGGCCACGCCGCGCGCGCGCTCGCAGCACCTGTCGGGCGAGCACGACGCCGAGGTCCTCGCCAACGAGGTTGCCACGGCTTACCCGGCCCTCGGCCCGCAGCGCCCGCTCGCCGCCGGCGCCGTCCTGGTCGAGGCGCTGTACGCGCCGGGCAGCCCCGACGTCGCCCTCTACTTCGCCATGACCAAGCAGCCCTCGGGCCAGGGTGCGGCGTGGGAGTACCTCGTCGTACGTGCCGACGGCCAGGTCGAGCAGCGGGGGCGGCTCGCCTTGTGTGAGCGATGCCACGCCGAGGCGCCCGAGGACCACGTCTTCGGTCGAGCGCGCTGAGCCGGAGGTCTGCAAACTTTGCGGCCCGGACGAGGGACCACGACACGGATGCCCGGACGCGCGGGAACGTCGTCGTCGCTCTCGGCGGGAAACACGCGGAGAATCGCCCTCATTCCTTGGAGAGCGCGTGCGGGACGGGGGAACCTGGACCGGGTGGCACGGCTGCTGCTCTAGCCGAGGTCGCTGCCCATCGCTCCGGCGGTGGTCGCTTATCTTCTTCTGCACGACTGCTTCGAGAGCCCCGGCTTCGGCCGCTGCTTTCGCTTATCCCCCGGGTGTTGGGCTACGTCCGGCGGATCACTTGGCTTACGACGCTTGGCTTCCTGACGCTTGGCTTGAACGTCCGACTTCTTGGCTTTGCCTCCCTCGACATCGCTTGAACGAGCGTACAAAGCGCGCGGCGGCTCCCCTGGACCGCCGCGCGTTGCTTTTGTGGGTCCTCGTCCGGACCGGGCCGAAAAATTCGTCCTCACAAACGCCCTGAAAAACGGGGCGCGTCGAAGGGCCGGACGATTTCTTCTTGACAGAACCGCGAGAGCCCTTTAAACGCCCCACCTCGCTGTCGCGCAGCAATACGCGACGCACCCGCGGGGGAACTCGTGTATCCCGCGGCACAACTCGACGATTGCGCCCATAGCTCAGCTGGATAGAGCATCGGCCTACGAAGCCGGGGGTCGGAAGTTCGAATCTTCCTGGGCGCGCCAAACCTCGACAAGCCCCATCCTTTCGAGCCCTACGCGAGGCTCGCGCGCCGGATGGGAGTTTCAATGACGAGCACGGAGAACCCCACGACGCTCGCGCCCGCCGCGAGCGCTGACGAGCAGACCCTCGCGCGGGACGCGGCGTTCATGCGCGCGGCGATCGTGGAAGCCGTCGCGGCCGCAGAAGCGGGCGACGTGCCCGTGGGCGCCGTTCTGGTGGACGCGACGGGCACGATCGTGGGCCGCGGGCGCAACCGGCGCGAGCTGCTCCAGGACCCGACGGCGCACGCCGAGGTCGAGGCGCTACGCGACGCGGCCCGGCAGCGCGGCGCCTGGCGGCTCGCCGGGCTCACGGTCTACGTGACGCTCGAGCCCTGCCCCATGTGCGCCGGCGCCCTCGTCAACGCGCGCGTCTCCCGCCTCGTCTACGGCTGCGCCGACCCGAAGGCCGGCGCCGTCGACACGCTCTTCACGATCGGCCGCGACGGGCGCCTGAACCATCGGTACGAGGTCCAGGGCGGCGTCCTCGCGGACGAATGCGCCGGCCTCCTCCGCGCCTTCTTCGCCCCTCGTCGCGCGAAGCCCAGCCCCGCGCCCTAGTCCTCGGGCGGCGCCGGCGGCTCGGGCGCGTCGCCGCTGCCTTCGTCCCCCGGCTCTCCCTCGCTCCCCGTGCCCTCGGGCGGCCGCGCGGCGCGCGTCGGCGCAGGCTGGCCGCGGATGACCGTCTCACGCAGCCCCTCTTCGAGCTCCTCGTCGCTGATCCACTTCCGGCGATGCGCGATGTCCATGAGCTTGCGCAGGTAGTTCATCCAGCCCGGGCTCACGGCGCCGCCGATCGCGAAGTGTTGCTGCTTCGGCTTCGGCAGGATCGACGAGATGTAGAGCGCTTGCCCGAGCGAGAGCTCGGAGGCGGACGTGTTGAAGTAGTACCGCGCGGCCGGGCCGATCCCGTAGATCATCGGGCCGAACTCGACGACGTTGAGATAAAGCTCGAGGATCTGCTCCTTCGTGAGCTCCTGCTCGAGGTAGGTCGTGAGCACGACCTCCTGCAGCTTGCGCGAGATGTTCTTCACGCGGTCGAGGTAGAGGTTCTTCGCGAGCTGCATGCTGAGCGTGCTCGCCCCGCGCATGAAGCGGCCCGAGCGCAGGTTGTCGCGGATCGAGTTCTTGATGGCCTCCTTGTCGAAGCCCCCGTGCCGACGGAAGCCGCTGTCCTCGGTGGTCAGCACGGCCGTCTCCATGAAGCGCGAGATCGCGCCGTACGGCACCCAGCCGGCCGTGCCGGGTCCGCTCTCGATCTCGACACGCTCGCCCGCCGGACCGAGCACCGTGCGGCGGAACGGCTTGCGCCACCGCGCCGCGTCGATCTCGGGCGGCACCTCGGTGATGCGGCACGTGTTCGCGAGATCCCACGCGACGTCATAGTCGCGGTCGAGCTTGGCCGTGTCGAAACGCGCGTGTCCTTTCACCGCGAGTGATCCGGCCATCCGCATGCCCGCGAGCTTCGGCACGATCCCACGCGGCGCGGCGTCGAGGATCGACTGACAGGCCGTGAGCGGCACGTCGAACTCGGCCCGGACGCGGTGGCCCTCGCCCACGCGATCGTAACGACCGTGCGCGAGCAGGCGGACGGCGCCGAGATCGACCTCGCCCTCGTCCACCTTGATCGAAGAACCGTCGAGCGCCGTCTCGCCGCGAAGGCGGAAGGCGAGCTCGAGGCCCGCGATCGGCTCGTCGGAGAGCGCGTCGCTGCGGAGCGAGAGGTTCTGCACGCGGCCGTCGCCATCCACGCGGAGCTGCTTGCCGTCCGCGGAGAGGACGAGGTGCGAGCGCGTCGTGAGGGAGGTCTTGGCCACGTCGAAGAGGCCAAAATCCCCGTCGCGGATGCCCAGCGTGGAGAGGTACAGGGGTCCGCCCTTCACGTCGGCGACGATCTCGCCGCTGGCGGACTCGCCGAAGGGCACGCTCAGCGAGAAGGTGAGCGCTTGCTCCTCCTTTTCGGCGCGCGCGCGCGGCGAGAGCTCGACGAGCATGCGGCCGGCGTCGCGGCGAACCACGAGCGAGCCCGGGCCGAGGTTCAGCGTGTCGCGCCCGCGACGAACCTGCGCGTGAAGGCTGTCGAGCTCGACCTTCGCTCCCTGCTCGAGGACGGCGTCGAGCAAGGTCGCGCCTCGGATGAGCTGGGCCCGCATTGCGGCGCCTCGCTGCGAGGCCTTGCCGCGCCTGGACGCAGGCGCGGGCGACGCCTGGGGCTCCTTCGTCGGCGTCGCGTGCGCGCCCTCGACGGGCTTCGCTTCCTCGAGCGGAGCGGCCAGGGTCAAGGTCGCGTCGAGCGAACGCGCCGAGAGGGCGGCGACGCGATACCCACCTTCCTGCTGCTTGACGAGCGTGAGGTGCCCGCCCTGCACGGCCACGGACACGGGGCCCACGGTGATGGTCGCCTCGGCCGCCGAGAGCCCGACCTTGCCCTCCTGGCGGGCGAAGTTCACGTCGCTGGCGCGGACGGACTCGGTGGGCGCGTCGTTGCGGTCCTGCCAGGTGATGCGCAGGCCCTCGAGCTCGGCGTCCGTCCGGCCCGAGCTCGAGCTCTCCCCGCCGCCCGCGGAGGGCCTCGCGAGGTATCGCTTCTGCCACTGCTCGGCCTCGCGCAGCACGGCTTCACGCGGCCCCACGGCGGAGACGTCGCCGCCTCGCAGGGCGATCTTCTTGCCGCTCCAGCCGAGCGCGACGTCGATGGTCTCGAAGCGCACCCGTGCGCTGGGGACCTCGGGCAGCGAGACCTGCACGCCGTGGAGCTTCACGCCGTGGAACGAGGGGCGCACCTCGTCGATGGCGACGACGGCGCCGTAACGTTCGGCGGCGCGCGTGGCCTCGTGGCGCACGATCGGGCCGAAGGAGACGGCGGCCGCCAGCGTTGCGACCGCGCCCCCTGCCAGTGCCAGCTTGACGCGCCGTGAAGCCACGAAACCCTCGCCTAGGGTAGCAACGCCTGTCCGCAGGAAAATAAATCAGCACGTCGAGCGGAAACCCGACGAAGCGATCTGAAACACATCCGCCAGGGACAGGACCGACGGGCGGGCTCGAGGCCGCTGAATCCGGCGGCGGGCGACGGCGCGAGCGCGGCCGAAGCGTGGGTGCGGGGTGATGGAAAAAGAAAAGGCCTGCAAGCGATTGCTTGCAGGCCTTCAAAAAAGACCCGGCGGCGTCCTACTCTCCCACTGAGTCGCCCCAGCAGTACCATCGGCTCCAAGGAGCTTAACTTCCGAGTTCGGGAAGGGATCGGGTGTGGCCTCCTCGATATCACCACCGGAAAACTTGGGTAACGCCACGAAGGACCCCGTGATGGTGGAGTTGTCTTCGTGGTCGAATCTTCGTCGCAGCTTCGAGAACTGCGCGGATTCGTTAACCCTCACCCTATGGGGTCGGCGCAGGGCGCGAATGTGAGGGGATGGAAAAGAAAAAGCCCGCAAGCTTTCACTTGCGGGCTTTTAGAAAAAGACCCGGCGGCGTCCTACTCTCCCACTGAGTCGCCCCAGCAGTACCATCGGCTCCAAGGAGCTTAACTTCCGAGTTCGGGAAGGGATCGGGTGTGGCCTCCTCGATATCACCACCGGAAAACTTGGGTGTCACCCACGAAGGTCCCCGTGGCGGTGGGGTGGTCTTCATGGTCGCGTCCTAAACACAGCTTCGAGCTGCGCGGATTCGTCACCCGAACTCCGCGCGCGAGCTTCAATGTTGCCTTAGAGGTATGGTCAAGCCGCACGACCGATTAGTACCGGTTAGCTCCGCGAATTACTCCGCTTCCACACCCGGCCTATCAACCTCGTAGTCTACGAGGGGTCTTTAGGAGCCTTGCGGCTCGGGACACCTA